>NZ_JBJGYV010000022.1:0-72136 GCF_054050175.1 Geodermatophilus sp. SYSU D00697 | reverse complement strand
CCCCCGGCCTGCGACCGGCCCTGCCCCTCACCGGCTCCCGCGTGCTCGCCGGACCCCCACCGAAACCGCCGCAACCACCCCCGGCACCCGACCCCGCCGACGACCCCCCACCCTTCTGACCCGACCCGGCCCGGCCGAGAACCCGCCACCTCCACGGCCTGGTGCGGCGATCACCCACGCCGCGAGGCCGGATGGGGGCGGCCGGTCCGATCGACGCGTGCCTGGGGTTCGACCGGAGGTCCGCATCCGCCACCCGCGAACGAGCGAGCCGGCCGCACGAGGAGGGCGCTGGTAGAGCGCCTGACCGCGGGGGTAGTGGGGCGCCCATGACGGTGATCGGCTTCCACAACTCGCACGAGCAGGTGCACCCCGCGGACCTCCTGCGCGCCGTGCAGCACGCGGAGCAGGTCGGGTTCACCGCCGCGATGTGCTCCGACCACCTGGAGCCGTGGAACGAGCGGCAGGGGCACTCCGGCTTCGCGTGGTCCTGGCTCGGCGCCGCGCTGGCCACCACCGGGTTGCCCTTCGGCGCGGTCAACGCCCCGGGGCAGCGCTACCACCCGGTGATCGTCGCGCAGGCCATCGCCACCCTCGGGGCGATGTTCCCGGGCCGGTTCTGGGTCGCCCTGGGCTCGGGGGAGGCCATGAACGAGCACGTGACCGGGCACGTCTGGCCGCGCAAGGACATCCGGGACGCCCGCCTGCGCGAGTGCGTCGACGTCATCCGCGCGCTGCTGGCGGGGGAGGAGGTCAGCCACGAGGGGCTGGTCACCGTCGACCGGGCCCGCATCTGGACCCTGCCCGAGCAGCAGCCGGCGCTCATCGCGCCCGCCGTCACCGCGGCCACCGCCCGCCGGCACGCGGAGTGGGCCGACGGCCTGGTCACCATCAACCAGCCGCACGACACCCTCCGCGAGGTGATCAGCGAGTACCGGGACGCCGGCGGCCAGGGCACGCTCACCCTCCAGGTCCACGTCAGTTGGGACCCCGACCCCGACCGCGCGGTGGCCATCGCCCACGACCAGTGGCGCAGCAACGTCTTCCCGCCGCCGCTGTGCTGGGACCTCGACACGACCCGCGCCTTCGACCAGGCCAGCGCGCACGTGACCCCGGAGGCGGTCGGGCAGGCGGTGCGCATCTCCGCGGACCTGGGACAGCACGTGGCCTGGCTCCAGGAGTACGTCGAGCTGGGCTTCGACCAGATCTACCTGCACCACGTCGGCAAGGAGCAGATCGGCTTCCTCGACGCCTTCGGCGAGCACGTCCTGCCCCAGCTCGACGTCACCGCCCCGGCCCCGGCGGTCGCCATCGACCCGCCGGGCCCGGCCGAACCGCTGCGCCCCCACCAGGAGCCGCAGCCCGCCGTCCTGCCCTGACCGCCGGGCGGTAGCGCCTGCATCCGGCCGCAGCCCACGCGTCGAAGAGCAGGCGGGCAGCGCACAGCGTGGCGCGCGGCCACGGTGGGGGGACGGGGCGGCATGACCGAGGTGGACGACGTGATCCGGCGGGTCAACACCGGTGAGGCGATGTCGGCGCCCGAGCTGCGACAGGTGGCCGCGCTGCTGAACCACCACGCGTGGTCGCGCCTCCCGGGGCTCGCCGAGGCCCGCGTGCGCGTGGCAGTACGGCTGGAGGCGCTGGGCGAGTGAGCGCCGGAGCCGCCCAGCACCGGAGCCGCCTAGGGTGCGTCGGCGTGGCCGTGACCGTGCGCCCCCTGACCGACCACGACGTCCCGGCCCTGACCCGGCTGCTCGTCGCCAACCGCGCGTTCCTCGCCCCCACCAGCCCGCATCGTCCCGACGAGTACGGCACGGAGGAGTTCCAGCGCCGGGACACCGCCCGCCTCCTCGAGCAGGCCGAGGCCGGCACCGTCATCCCGGCCGTCGTCCTGCTCGACGGCGAGGTCGTCGGCCGGATCTCGGTGAACAACGTCGTCCGCGGGCCCCTGCAGTCCGGCACCCTCGGCTACTGGGTCGCCGAGGCGGTCAACGGGAGGGGCGTCGCCACGGCCGCCGTCGCCGCGATGGTGCGCGTCGCGTTCGGGGAGGCCGGCCTGCACCGGCTGGAGGCCGGGACCCTCGTCGACAACCTCGCCTCCCAGCGGGTCCTCCGGCGCAACGGCTTCGAGCGGTTCGGGCTCGCTCCCCGCTACCTGCGCATCGCCGGGGAGTGGCGCGACCACGTCCTGTTCCAGCTCGTCAACGAGGCCTGGGTCGACCCGGAGGCCGAACTGCGGTAGGGACGCCGGCATGCGGATCACCGACACGAGCGATCTCTGGTGGAAGACCGCCGTCGTCTACTGCCTCGACGTCGAGACCTACCTGGACTGGAACGGCGACGGCTGCGGCGACTTCGCCGGCCTCGCCCAGCGCATCGACCACCTCGCCGACCTCGGCGTGACCTGTCTGTGGCTGATGCCCTTCTACCCGACCGCCGAGCGGGACGACGGCTACGACATCACCGACTTCTACGGCGTCGACCCGCGGCTGGGCACCCACGGTGACCTGGTCGAGGTCATCCGCACGGCCAACGACCGCGGCATGCGGGTGATCGCCGACCTCGTCGTCAACCACACCTCGATCCGGCACCCGTGGTTCGAGCAGGCCCGGCAGAGCAAGGACTCGCCGTTCCACGACTTCTACGTCTGGCGGGACGACGAGCCGCCGGACACCTCCGACCAGGTCGTCTTCCCCGACCAGGAGGACAGCACCTGGACGTTCAACGAGCCGACCGGCGAGTGGTACCAACACCGCTTCTACAAGGAGCAGCCCGACCTGAACGTGGCCGACCCGCGGGTGCGCGACGAGGTCGCCAAGATCATGGGCTTCTGGCTGCAGCTGGGCCTGTCGGGCTTCCGCGTCGACGCCGTCCCCTTCTTCCTCGAGGTGGAGCCGGACGACGCCGGGGAGCTGCCCGACCCGCACCAGTACCTGCGCGCGCTGCGCTCCTTGCTCGGCCGCCGCACCGGCGACGGCATCCTGCTCGGCGAGGTGAACCTGCCGCACGAGCAGCAGGTGGAGTTCTTCGGCGGCGCCGACGGCGACGAGCTCACCATGCTGTTCGACTTCGTCGGCATGCAGGCGCTCTACCTGTCCCTGGCCCGGGAGGACGCCGGGCCGCTGGCCACCGCGCTCGTCCAGCGGCCCGCGGTCAACCCGGACAGCCAGTGGGCCACCTTCGTGCGCAAC
Organism: Geodermatophilus sp. SYSU D00697; assembly: GCF_054050175.1. Taxonomy (NCBI): domain Bacteria; kingdom Bacillati; phylum Actinomycetota; class Actinomycetes; order Geodermatophilales; family Geodermatophilaceae; genus Geodermatophilus; species Geodermatophilus sp. SYSU D00697. Next base: position 68,948 of record NZ_JBJGYV010000022.1, on the reverse strand, counting down.
CACGACGAGCTGACCCTCGACAAGCTCAGCGACGAGGAGCGGCAGGAGGTCTTCGCCGCCTTCGGCCCCGAGGAGCGGATGCAGGTCTACGGCCGCGGCCTGCGCCGCCGCCTGCCCCCGATGCTGGACGGCGACCCGCGGCGGGTCCGCATGGTCTACAGCCTGCTGTTCTCCCTGCCCGGCACCCCGGTCCTCTTCTACGGCGAGGAGATCGGCATGGGGGAGGACCTCGACGCCGAGGGCCGGCTCGCCGTCCGGACGCCGATGCAGTGGACCTCGGGCCCCAACGGCGGCTTCTCGACGGCCGACCCCGACCGGTTGCCCGGCCCGGTCGTCGACGGGGGCTTCGCCCCGGAGTTCGTCAACGTCGCCGACCAGCGGCACGACCCGGACTCGCTGCTGTCCTTCCTCAAGCTGCTCATCCGGCGCTACCGGGAGTCACCCGAGCTGGGCTGGGGCAGCTTCACGGTCCTCGACCAGCCGCACCCGGCGGTGCTGGCGCACCTGTGCAGCTGGGACGACGGCACCCTGGTCGCCGTCCACAACGTCGGGCCCGAGCCGCGGAAGGTCCCCCTGACGCTGGCCGACTGCGGCCCCGACCACCGCCTGGTGGACCTCCTGCAGCCGGGCGAGGAGCGGGTCGGGGAGGACGGCGGGGTGGAGTTGGCCCTCGACGGCTACGGGTACCGCTGGCTGCGCGTGGTCGCGCCGGGCAGTCGCCGGCTGGTCTGATCCAGCAGCGGGCCGGCGTCCCGCTCCTCGATCGCGACCGGCGGACGGCCGAGGCCGGCCAGGGCCCCGGCCAGACCCGCGGGCGGGCGGAGGTCGGAGAGCCACGCCGGACCGGTACCGCTCCAGCGCAGCACCCGTGCCGGCGTCCACGGCGGGGAGAGGACGACGGTCTCCAGGGGGGTGGACAGCCCCTCGCCGGTGGCCTTGAGGAGGGCCTCCTTGCGGGTCCACCAGGTGGTGAACGCCCGGTGGCGGTAGCCGAGCGGTGCCCGGGCGAGCTCGGCCCGCTCCTCCGGGGCGAGGACGACGCTGGCCAGCTCGTCCAGGTCGGTGCCCGGCCGGACGACCTCCTCGACGTCGATGCCCACCGCGCCGCCGGGGAGCACCGCGACGGCGACGCAGCCGGCCGAGTGCGTCACCGACACGCCGAGGTCCGGGAGGGCCGGCAGCCGCGGCCGACCGTGCGGGCGCCCACACCCCGGGCAGGTGCGGTCGACCACCAGACCGGTCGGGGACACGCCCAGGGCGGTGCCGAGGACCGCGCGGACCACCGCCGAGGCCATGGTGCTGTGCCGCCGGTCGTCGTCCTCCGCGAGCCTGGCCCGCCGCTCCAGGTCGGCGGGCGCGAGGAGGGCGTCGTGCTGCGGCCGCAGGTCGCCCGTCGACGCCCACCACACCTGGCACACGCCGGGCCGGAGGCCGCCCGCGGCCAGAGCGGTGGCCCCCCGGCCCGGCAGTCTCATCCGTACCGACGCAGCTCGGAGAAGAAGTCGTCCACCACCCGCAGCTCGCCGGCGCGCGCGACCTCGTCGTAGACGTGCTTGGCCACGGCGAGGTCGAGCACGCCGAGCCCGAACGGGGAGAAGACCACCGGCCGGTCCGCCGTGATCTCCACCCGCCCCTCCATCACCTCGGCGAGCGTCCCGGCGAGGAAGTCGCGGCTGCCGGTGAGCTGCTCGGTCAGGTGCGGCGAGGTGTCGGCCTTGAGGCAGTGCTCGACGTCGTCGACGACGTTCACCGAGCGCAGCAGGACCTCCGGCGCCAGGTCGCGCAGCGACACGTGCAGCACCAGCGGGCAGTGGTCGAACCAGGACGGGTCGGTGACGTGCGGCTTCCCGGCGATGGTCGCGAACACCACCAGGTCGCTGCCGCGGATGAGGTCCTCGGCGCTGTCGTGCACCGTGACCCGGCCGGGGGTGCCAGCGGCGTCCAGGTAGGCGGTGAACCCGGCGGTGCTGTCGGAGGACAGGTCGAACACGCCGACCTCGTCGAACGACCACCCGGTGCCGGCGAGGAAGGTGTGGATGTAGCGGGCGATCAGCCCCACCCCGAAGAACCCGACACGGGCCGGCCGGGGCCGGCCGCGGCTGAGCCAGTCCGCGGCCGACGCCGCCGACGCGGCGGTCCGCGTCGCGCTGATGACCGAGGCCTCCATGCACGCGAACGGATAGCCGGTGTCGTGGTCGTTGAGGATCAGCACCGCCGAGGCCCGCGGGATCCCCGCGGCGATGTTCTCCGGGAAGCTCGAGATCCACTTCAGCCCGTCGACGCGGATGTCGCCGCCGATCGAGGCCGGCAGCGCGATGATCCGCGCGCTGGGCCGGTCGGGGAAGCGCAGGAAGTACGACGGCGGGTTGACCGAGTCCCCGGCCCCGTGCAGCCGGTAGGTGGCCTCGACCAGCTCGACGACCTGCTTCTCCCGCCCCTGCAGGACCCCGCTGACCTGGGCCCCCGGCACCACCGCGAACGGGGGGACGGCGGCGGTCACCGGGTGCTCCCGGTGACCTCGGAGCGGCGGATCGGGTCGGCCAGGGCCACGAGGACCTCGCGGGGACCCTCGTAGGGTTCCCGCCCGTGCGCGGTGCGCACGTTGTCGACCAGCAGCAGGTCCCCGGCCTGCCACGGCTCCCGGACGGCGGCCGCCTCGTACACCTCGTTGAGCAGCGCGACGACGTCCTCACCGATGGGGTCCCCGTTGCCGAAGCGGGTGGTGAACGGCAGCCCGTCCGGACCGTAGAAGTCGACGAGGTACTCGCGGACCTCGGGGGCGAGGGTCCACTCGTTGAGGAAGGCGATCTGGTTGAACCAGCAGCGCCGGCCGGTGACCGGGTGCCGCAGGACGGCGCTGCGCCGCTGCCGGGTGCGCAGGCCGCCGTCGGGCTGCCACTCGAACTCGATGTCCTGCGCGCGGCAGTAGGCCTCCACCGCGGCCCGGTCGTCGGTGCCGAAGGCCTCGGCCACCGAGGCGCCGATCTCGTCGGTGTAGCTGCGCACCAGCAGCCAGCCCTCGCGCTCGAAGCGCGCGACCAGGTCCGCCGGCAGCGCGTCCAGGACCGAGGGCGCGTCGGCCAGGCCGGTGGCCCCGCCCGTGGTCGGGGCGGTCAGGCAGGCGAAGACCAGCAGCCCGGGGAACTGCTGGGCGTAGCTGAGCTCGTGGTGCATGCACATCTGCTGGTTCGCCGGCCACGGCGTCGCCGAGTAGACGCCCCCGGTCGCCGGCTCGCGGGGCGCGAAGGCCTCCAGCTCCGGCATCAGGCGGTCGGACAGCCGGTCGGAGACGGCCGCGACCGTGCCGGCGTCGGCCAGCCCGAGCCCGCGGACGAGCAGGGCGCCGTGCTCGGTGACGGCCGCACGCAACGCGTCCCGGTGGGCGGCGACCCAGCCGGCCGGGTTCCCCGCACCGTCGACGTCGAGCTGCGGGGGCCGGCCGGGGCGCTGCACGACGTCGAGCAGCGCGGCCGGGGACAGGGAGGACATCAGGGCTCCTTCGCGAGAGGGGTTCAGGCCGGGGCGCAGGTCTTCTCGTCGACCAGGACGGCCAGGTCGGCGAGCACGGGGTGGGCCATGAGCTCCGGCAGGGACACCGCACGGTCGAGGGCGATGGCCAGCTTCACCGCCGACAGCGACGTGCCGCCGCGGTCGAAGAAGGAGTCGGTGCGGCTCACCTGGTCCTCCGGGATGCCGAGCACCCGCGCCCACGCGGCCGCCAGGCGCCGCTCGGTGGGCGTCCGTGGGCTGCTGTGCTCCTCCTCGACGGCGGCGAGGTCCGCGGCCAGCGCGGTCAGCGCCTTCTTGTCGATCTTGCTGTTGGTGGTGAGCGGCAGGCGCTCCCGCCAGTGGAAGGCCTTCGGGACCATGTAGACCGGCAGCGACGCGGCCAGCCGGGCGCGCAGCACGTCGGCGTCCACCGCCTCCGCCCCCGAGTAGAAGGCCACCAGGTGTCGGCTCCGGTCGGCGCCCTCGGCGACCACCACGGCGGCGTCCCGGACCCCCGGCGTGCGCAGCAGGGTGTTCTCGATCTCGCCGATCTCGATGCGGAAGCCGGAGATCTTCACCTGGCTGTCCCGGCGGCCGAGGAACTCCAGCTTGCCGTCGGGCCGCCAGCGGCCGTGGTCGCCGCTGCGGTACAGCCGCCGGCCGGGCCGGTACGGGTCGGGCACGAAGGCCAGCCGGGTGCGCTCGGGGTCGTTGACGTACCCACGACCGACGCAGACGCCGGAGAAGACGATCTCCCCAGGGGCGCCGAGCGGGACGGGGGCCAGCTGCTCGTCGACGACGCGGACCTCGACGTTGGCCACCGGGCCGCCGAGCGGCACGCGGTCGCCGTCCGGGACGCCGTGCATGACCTCGTGGTTGGTGTCGTCGGAGGTCTCGGTGAGCCCGTAGGCGTTCACCAGCGCGACCCCGGGCTTCGCGGCGAACCAGCGCTGGGTGAGCTCCTTCTTCAGCGCCTCGCCGGTGACCGACACGCAGCGCAGGTCGGGCAGGTCCCGCGGGTGCACCTCGAGGTAGGAGAGGACGACCTCGAGGTAGGACGGCACGACCTGGACGACGGAGACCCGCCCCGCGGCGAGCAGGTCGACGAAGCGCTCGGCGTCGAGGACGACGTCCTGCGGGACGAGCAGGGTGCGCCCGCCCACCAGCAGCGCGGAGACCAGCTGCCACAGCGAGATGTCGAAGCACTGCGGGGCCACCTGGGCGACGGTCTGCCCCTCGCCGATGCCGAGGTCGTCGATCTTGGCGAAGAGGTGGTTGAGCATGCCCGCGTGCTCGCACATCGCCCCCTTGGGCTCCCCGGTGGAGCCGGAGGTGAAGTAGATGTAGGCGAGCTGGTCCGGGGTGACGGCGATGCCGAGGTCCTCGTCGGAGTGCCCCTCGGCGACGGCGGCACCGACCTCCAGGGCCGCCACGCCGGGCAGCCGGGTCAGGGCCGCGTCCAGCGAGGTGGTGCTGCCCGGCTCGGTGAGCACCAGCCGGCACCCGGCGCGGCCCAGCGTGGTGGCGATGCGGTCGGCCGGGAAGTGCGGCTCGACGGGCAGGTAGACGCCGCCGGCCTTGAAGACCGCGAGGACCGCGGTCAGCCAGTCCAGGTTCCGCTCGGTGACCACGGCGACGACGTCCTCGGACTGCAGCCCGCGGGCGCGCAGGGCCCGGGCCAGCCGGTTGGCGCGGGCGTTGAGCTCGCCGTAGGTCAGCTGCCGGTCCCCGTGGACGGCGGCGACGTCGTCCGGGCGGAAGCCGGCCTGCTCCTCGAACAGCTCGTGCGCCCGGCGGTCGGGCAGCTCCCGGGCACGGCCGGCCATCCCGTCGAGCTGGCGGCGCAGCTCGTCGGGGGCCAGCAGGCTCTGCCGCGCCGGGTCGGCGTCGGGGTCGGCGGCGATCAGGGTGAGGGCGGTGCGGTGGTAGCCGGAGATCCGGGCGGCGGCGCCGGCGTCCAGGGCGTCCTTGCGGTACCGCAGCGCCAGGCGGGCGCCGTCCCCGGGGACGCCGACCCGGAGGACCGCGCCGTCGGGGAGCTCCCCGTCGCCGCTCGGGTCGAAGACCACCTCGGACGTCGGGCCGGTCAGGTCCAGCTCGCGGCGCAGGTCGTCGAGCGCGACGTCCCGGTGGGCGCGCAGCCCGGCCTCGACCGCGGCGGCCGACCGCACCAGCTCGCGCCACGACCCGGTGTCCGTGGACAGCCGGCAGGGCAGCGGGCCGCCGCCGCCCCCGGCGAGGTACCCGGTGACGACGTCGGCCTCCCCGGAGAGGGCCGCGAGCACCCGGGCGTGCGCGGCGAGCAGCACCGACCGGAGCGGCACCTCGAGCTCGGCGGCCAGCCGGCGCAGGGCCGCGGTGAGGCTGCCCGGCAGCAGCGCCTCGTGCCGGGCGGTGCCGGGGCGGGGGTCGAGGGTCCACCGCGGGACCGCGGTCGACCCGCCCGCGCGGAGCACCCCGCGCCAGAAGTCCTGGCCGGTCTCGGCAGCCGTGACGGTCATGGAATGCGTTCCCTTCTCAGCGGGCGGTCGGGGTCAGGTGCCGTGGGCCGGCACGGTGCCGCCCTCCGGACGAGGACACGGGGACGGGGTCGGTCCGCGGCGGCACGAGCGTGGCCGCCGGCAGCTCGCGGGAGGTGGGTGCGGACAGGGCGGCCGGGACCTCGGGGAGCGCTTCCGCGGGGTTGCCACCCCAGTGCTCGCCCGGCGGGATCTCCTCGCCCTTCATCAGGAACGAGTCGGCCGCGAGGACCGCGCCGTCGCCGAGCGTCACGCCGTAGTGGGTCCAGGCCGACACGCCCACGGTGACCCCGTTGCCAAGGGTGATGGTGTCGGACTTGAAGGCGCCGTCCTCCTGCGAGTGCGCCTGCAGCCACGTCAGGGCGTTGAGGGTGCAGTCGTCGCCGATGCTGACCAGGGTCCGCTCGGGGATGTCGGCCCCGTCGTCGAACAACCGGCGCCCGACCCGGACGCCGACCAGCCGCCACATCAGGCCCTTCATCGGCGTGCCGTTGAACAGGGCGGGGTTCCACAGCAGCTTCCAGTAGCGCTCGTGCCACCAGAAGTACGGGTCGTAGATCGAGCAGAACTGCGGCTGGAGCCGGCCGAAGCGCAGGTTGGCCCGCTCGACCACGACGCCGTAGGCGATGGTGAACAGGACGATCCCGAGCTCGGCGGCGAAGATCGACCATGCGCCGAGGCTGTGGTGCAAGTCCGCGGCGGCGAGCGCGAGCAGCGTGAGCCCCAGGTAGTTGACCCATCGGACCAGCAGGAAGCACGCCATCGTCCGCAGGTTGTAGTGGTTCTTGGCGGCCAGCCGGACGGGCAGCTCCTGCGCGCTCTTGTAGTGGTCGAACGTGCCGTCGCGCTCCACCGACCGGGGGATCTCGAACGCCGGTGAGCCGAGCAGCCCCACGTCGTCGCGGACCGGTCCCTCGATGGGCAGCTGCACCTTGGTGGCCAGCAGGCAGTTCTCACCCATCTTCGACTGCGGCGGGTAGATGATCCCGTTGCCGAGGAAGCTGTGCGGGCCGATCGTCGCGCGGGAGACGCGGAACGAGGTGGCCGAGAAGTCGGTGTTCACGACGGCCAGCCCGTCGGCGACCATCGTCCCGGTCCCGACGGTGACGTGGTACGGGGTGTCGTGGGTGACGTTGGTGCCGAAGTTCGACCCCGTCTGCACGACCTCGGACAGGTCGTACCCGATCCACTGCAGGTAGGAGACGATGTAGGAGCTGTCACCGAACAGGCCGGTCAGGAACTTGCGGTTGGTCAGCCGGGTGATCCCGCGCTGCACCGCGTAGTGGAACCCGTACAGCGGATAGACCCGGTCCGGGGTGATGAACAGGTTCAGGACGCGCGGGACCGTCGTCGCGACGAGCAGTCCCAGGAGCACCGCGCCGAAGAACAGGACGGCGGAGACCTCGACGGCGTGGACGTAGAACGTCAGGTCCGCGAACGCCAGCGGCCCGGGGTCGAGGAGCGCGCCGATCTCCGGCCACAGGACCAGCAGCATGGCGATGCCACCGATGCTGAGGGGCAGGGTCAGCAGGACGACGGTGAGGAACTGCCAGAGCGAGTAGACGACCCGCCGCCGCGTGCCGCACGGGGCCGGGGGGACCACCCGGTAGTCGACGTCGGTCCGCTGCGCGGGGTTGCCGTGCCAGTGCTCGCCGGCGGGCACGGCCTGGCCGCGCTGCAGGGTGGAGCGCAGGCCCAGCTGGGCGCCGTCGCCGATCGAGGTGTCGATGTCCAGGACGGTGGCCTCGGCGACCAGGACGTCGCGGCCGATGGTGACCGGCCCGATCTGGATGGCACCCGCGTGCGCCCGGTAGCAGGCGAACACCGACTCCCGGCGGATCACCGTGTGGTCGCCGATGGTCAGCAGGTCGGTGGCGACCGGCACCTGCTTGGTGGCCAGGATCGTGACGCCGCGGCCGATCCGGGCGCCCAGGGCCCGCAGATAGAGCACGACGATCGGGGAGCCGCTGAAGAACACCATCAGCGGGTTGGCGCGGATCAGGGTCTTGACCAGCCAGAACCGGACGTAGCCCAGACTCCAGACCGGGATCTCCCGCGGTGTCCACCGGCCGATGAGCACCCACTTCGCGACGATCGGGGTGACGATGACGCCCACCAGGGTCGCGGCGCCGAAGACGACCGCCCGCAGGTACTCGTTGACGAGGGTGCGGCCGTCGGAGATCCAGTCGAAGCCGGCGGCGGCCACGACCGCGACGACGTAGGTGTAGGCCAGGAAGGCCAGGACCTGCAGCGCCCCGACCAGCGCGTAGCGGAGGGTGCTGACCGGTGGCCCTCCGGCCGCCGGGGCCTGCGCCGCGGTCGGCACGGGTGGAGCCGGGACGGCGGCGGGCAGGGGTGCGGCGAGCGCCGTGGCGAGCCCGCGGATCGTCGGGTGCGCGTAGACGTCCTTGATCGACACCGAGGGCAGGTGGTTGCGCTTGCGGACGCGGGCGCAGAACTGGGCCATGACCATGGAGTCGGCGCCCAGGTCGTCGAAGAAGTGGCTCTCGGGGGTGACGGGCTTGCCGACCACGTCGGCCAGCACGCTCACGAGGGCGTCCTCGACGGGGTCGGTGGCGGGTGCCGGCGCCGGGGCCAGGGCGGTGGCCAGGTCGCGGATGGTGGGGTGCCGGTAGACGTCCTTGATCGACACCGAGGGCAGGTCGGTGCGCTTGCGGACGCGGGCGCAGAACTGGGCCATGACCATCGAGTCGGCGCCGAGGTCGTCGAAGAAGTGGCTCTCGGGGGCGACGGGGTTGCCGACGACGCCGGCGAGGACCTCGGCGAGGCCGTCCTCGACGGGGTCGGGTGCCGGCGCCGGGGCCAGGGTGGTGGCCAGGTCGCGGATGGTGGGGTGCCGGTAGACGTCCTTGATCGACACCGAGGGCAGGTCGGTGCGCTTGCGGACGCGGGCGCAGAACTGGGCCATGACCATCGAGTCGGCGCCCAGGTCCTCGAAGAAGTGCGCGGTTGCCGGCACCGGCTTGCCGACGACCTCGGCCAGCACGCCGGCCAGGGCACGCTCCGCGGGGGTCGCCGTCGCCGGGTGGCCGTCCCTGCCCGGCGACGGGGCGGGGACGGCCGGGACGGCGGGGTCGGCGGTCAGGACGTCGACGGGTTCCTTCAGCACGTGGGCTCCTCGGCCTCGGCTCAGCGACAGGGGCCGGCGCGGGGCGGTCGCGCCCCGCGCCGACGGAGGGGTCAGGCGGACTGCAGGCCCGCGGCGAGCTGGCTGTCGGAGAGCACGTCCTCGCCGTACAGCGCGTGCAGCCAGTTGGACTGGTAGACCGTCTCCAGGTAGCGCTCACCCAGGTCGGGGGCGATGGCGACGGCGGTGAGGTGGCTCGCGTCGTGCTCGGCCAGCCAGCGGACGGCGCCGCTGACGACCGTCCCGGTCGAGCCGCCGAAGAGGAATCCCCGCCGGGCCAGGCGGTGGCAGGCGCGGATCGCGTCGACCTCCTCGACCATCACCACCTCGTCGACGTAGCTCTCGTCGAGCAGCGGCGGCCGCATGCTCATGCCCAGTCCGGGGATCATCCGGCGGCCGGGGGTACCGCCGAAGATGACCGAGCCGACGGCGTCCACGGCCACCACGCGGACCGGCCGGTGCCACTCGCGGAAGAACCGGGCGCAACCCATCAGCGTGCCGGTGGTGCCGGCGCCGACGAACAGGACGTCCAGCCGCGGGAAGGACCGGACGATGGCCGGCGCCGTGGTCCGGTGGTGGGCGCGCCAGTTGCCCTGGTTCGTGTACTGGTTGAGCCACACGTACCGCGGGTCGGCGGCGCACAGCGCCTGAACGTGGTTCAGCCGGGCGCCGAGCAACCCGCCGGCCGGGTCCGGCTCGGAGACCACGTGCACCTCGGCGCCGAGCGCCTCCATGAGCAGCCGGGTCTGCAGGTTGCACCGCGAGTCGGTCACGCACAGGAACCGGTAGCCCTTGCTGGCCGCGATCATGCTCAGCGCGACGCCGAGGTTGCCCGACGAGGACTCGACGATGATCGAGTCGCGGGTGAGGACGCCGTCCCGCTCGGCGCTCTCGACCATCTCGGTGGCCGCCTTGACCTTGACCGAGCCGGCGAAGTTGAAGCCCTCGCACTTGAGGAACAGGGGCTGGTCGAGGATCGGCTCGAGGTCGACGTAGAGGTCGTCCTCGTTGAAGGCCTGCGGGCTGGAGATGATGGTCACCACGAACTCCTCGCCTCAGAGCGGGGGCCCGGAGCCGTGGATCGTCACGGTCTCCGTGCACACCGAGGGGAGCGGCCCCGTTGCCCTCCCCGTCGTCGGGACGCCGACGCGGGCACGAGCCTCCAATACGGACAGGGCGGGTCTCCATACGACCTTGGGACTAGTACCGGGGGCACGGGACCTCCGGCCCGGTCGGGACGTCCCGGACCAGGACGGATGGCGGGCAGCCCACACCCGCGCGGCTCCCGGACCCTGTCGGTGCCGCCGCCTAGCGTGGACGGCGATGACCGAGGCCCCGTGCACCCCGAACCCGACGACCGCCCAGTTCCCGAGCGTGCCGCCCGCCGGCGCCACCCCGGCGCCTGCCGGTGCCCCTGCGCCGCCCACGGGTACCCCTGCGCCTCCTGCCGGAGCGACCCCGTCTGCCGGTGCCCCGCCGACGCCCCCCGCCGGTCCCGCGCCGTCCGGGCCGCTGGCCACCGGGCCGATCCCCGGCGGTGCCCCGCCGGCCCCGCCGGCGCCGCAGGGCGGGCCCACCCCGCCGGGAGCACCGGCTGCGTCGTCGGCAGCCGGGAGCGGGCGGACCGCCGAGGCCCCGGTGGCGCCGCCCGAGGGGCACCAGCCGACGGGGCCGGTCCCCGGCCGGCCGCGGGTGGGGCCGCGCCGCGCCAGCCCGCTGACCCGCATGGGCCCGTGGGCGCCGGCCGCCGGGGCGCTGGTCGGCCTGCTGGCCGGACTGCTCGCCGTGCTGTTCCTGTCCGGCGCGGCCGACGCCTTCAACGAGCGGCTGGCGCTGGTCTTCCTCCTCGTCGGCCTCGGCATGCTCGGGGCCGCGGGGGCGCTGCTGGCCGACGAGGTGCGGCTGGTGCGCCGCGGCGCCCGGGAGGCGGGCATCCGGCCGGCGTGGGTCGAGGCGACGGCGAACCTCATCAACGGCCTCACGCCGGCCCGGCTGCTCCTGCTGGCCAGCGCCTTCGTGCTCTTCCTGGCCGCCCACGTCACCTGACCGCCCGCCCCGGCGCCGGGGCGGCGGCCGGTCAGTCGTAGGCCTGGACCGCCAGGGTGATCGCCAGCCCGATGCCGGCGACCGCGATCAGCCGCCGCAGTGCCGTCTGCGGGGCCCGGCGGACCACGCCCGGCCCGATCCGGCCGCCGATGAACAGCCCGATGGCCAGCGGGATGGCCGCCGACCACGCGACCGGGGTCGAGAGCACGAACGCCGTGGCCGCGACGGCGTTGGCCATGCCCAGCACCACGTTCTTGAGGGCGTTGCCCCGCGGCAGGCCCTCGCCGGTGGACAGCAGGAACATCGCCAGCATCATCACGCCGGCCGCGGCGCCGAAGTAGCCGCCGTAGATGGCGATGGTGAAGGTGCCCAACGGCAGCCACCACGGGTCCCGGTGGGTGGGGTGGTGCAGCCTGCCCTCGACCGCCAGCTCACCGGGCGGGCGCTGGACCAGCAGCGCGATGGAGGCACCGGCGATCAGCCACGGCACGATCCGCTCGAAGGCGTCCGACGGGGTGAGCAGCAGCAGTGCTGCTCCGGCGGCGCCGCCGAGCAGCGCGCCCACCGACAGGCGGAGCAGCCGGCGGCCCTGCCCCCGCAGTTCGGGCCGCGAGGCGCTGACCGAGCCGACGCTGTTGAGCACCAGGGAGACGGTGTTGGTCACGTTGGCCGTCACCGGGGGGAGGCCGGTCGCGAGCAGCGCGGGATAGCTGATCAGCGAGGCCAGCCCGGCGATGCTCCCGGTCAGGCCGGCGCCGATCCCGGCGAGGACCAAGAAGCCGAACCCGACGGGACTCACCCGGCGTCGTCCTCACGGACGGGGGCCGCCCGCAGCTCGCGCGGCCGCAGCCGGCCGGCGACGAGGTCGGCGGCGACGTCGTCGACGACCCGCCCTGCGGTGATCGCGGCCGCCTGCATGGTCGCCAGCGCGTCGGCGGGGGGCAGGTCCAGGGTGACGCCGATCAGCCCCATGGCCTGCCAGACCCGGGTCCGCCGCTGCGCGTCCGGCCCCACCAGCCAGTCGCTGCCGTCGTCGGGGAACTCCGGCCCGCGGACGGAGAGCAGCAGCTCCTGCGCCACCCGCCCGGCGACCACGGCGACGTCGCGGCGGTCCAGCCGGGTCAACGCCGCGGGGTCGTGGACGTAGAGGTCGAGGACCACCAGCGGGCCCAGCGGCGGGGGGAGCGGCACCGAGAGCACGGCCCGGTGCGCCGTCTCGGCCATGAGGGACGCGAACAGCTCCGGCCAGTTGCGCTCGATGTCGCTCGGCGCGAAGGCGATGACCGTGCCGTCGTCGTGGGCACGCAGGCACGGCCCGTCGCCGAGGGTGAACTGCTGCCGCTCGGCGTGCGCGGCCGACTCGTCACTGGCGCCGATGGGGGTCCGCAGGGTGCCGGCGTGCAGGCTCAGCCCCGCCCCGTCGACGCCCAGGACGCCGGCGGTGGCGCGCGCCAGGCGGGAGGGCAGCAGTTCGGGGCCGGCGGATGTCGGCGGGGCGTTGCGGAGGGCGTCGTCGAAGCGCTCGGCCACCGGACCCGTCATGACCTCCAGCTTGCCGGGTGGCCCGGTTCACACCCGTGCCGGGCCGTCAGCGGGACAGCAGCACCCCGATCGCGACGCAGCCGAGCAGCACGATCGCCGTCCGGAGGACCGCCGAGGGCAGCCGCCGGCCGAACCGCGCGCCGGTGTGCCCGCCCAGCAGCGACCCCGCCGCCACCAGCCCGGCAGCCCGCCAGTCCAGGCGGTCGGTGGCGACGACGACGTAGGCGCCCGCCGCCACCGCGTTCACCGCCAGGGTCAGCACGTTCTTCAGCGCGTTGAGCCGTTGCAGCGACTCGTGGAGCAGCAGCCCGAAGATGCCGATCTGCAGCACGCCCTGGCTGGCCGCGAAGTAGCCGCCGTAGCTGCCGGTGGCGTAGGCACCGGCGAACAGCGCGGCCAGCCGGCCGCGCCCGATCCGCTCCGGCGGCGGCGGGTCCTCCTCGGCACGTCTCCGGCGGGCCAGCGTCCGCTGCAGCAGCGGCTGGACGACGACCAGCACCACCGCCAGCGCGACGAGGACCGGCACGACCGACTCGAAGGCCTCCGCCGGCAGGTGCAGCAGCAGGAAGGCGCCGGTGAGCGCGCCCAGGACCGACGCCGGGAGCAACCGCAGCAGCAGCCAGCGCTGGCCGGCGAGCTCCCGCCGGTACCCGACCGCGCCGGTCAGGTTGCCGGCCACCAGCCCGAGGGAGTTGCTGACCGTCGCGGTGACCGGTGGCAGACCGACGGCGAGCAGCACCGGGAAGGTGACCAGCGTGCCCGAGCCGACGACGGCGTTGATGCTCCCGGCCGCCAGCCCCGCCGCGGCGACGGCCAGCATCTCCCACCCGCTCATGTGGTCATCACCGGTGAGGTTGCCACGCCCGCGAGGGTGGCGGGGGAGAGGGGAGTCGGTCGAGCCGCGTGCTCCCCGTCTCCAGCAGCCACCTCGCAGCACGGTCACGACTCCACCCGCGATGCCAACGACGCTGCGGTGCTCGTCGCAGTTCAGCGGCCGAGGCGCCGGCCCGGAGCGACGTCCGCGCCGCCTTCGGTCCGCGTCGTCCCAGCAGGGAGTCCTCGCCCGGCCGTGCGCAGGGAACTCCAGGTGAGGAGGCGCTCCAGTGGCCCCCGGCCGAGGAGCAGCCGCCAGATCGTGGCGGCGGCGGTGGTGATCAGCACGTGGACCAGCCAGGGGCCGTTGGTGTCGTGGTCGAGGGTGCCGTGGAGCCACACGGCGACGAGCCCGCCGACGTACGCGCTGAGGGCCATCGACCCGACCGCCGCCAACGGGGAGAGGACCCTCGGCAGCCGGTCGGCGAGCACCAGGCACACGGCGATGACCGTCAGCGCGACGCCGACCGATCCGGCGATCTCGAAGGTCGTGCCACTGTGCGGCGAGGCGCCGACCAGCCAGGTCGGGTCCCACATGTCAGGACGCTCGGAGAAGCCGTCCGGACTCCGCACCGGCTGCCCGCCGGCCCACGCCTGGGTGGTCAGCCAGCCGCCGCCGTAGCCGAGGACGGCGAGGGCTCCGCCGGCGCCCAGGAGCCGCACCCGCACGCGTGCCGAGGTGAGGTCGCAGCGCCCGACGGCGAGCCCGACGAGGATGAACGTCCACCAGATCAGCGCGGGGTAGGCGCCGGTCACGGCCAGCGAGACGAACGGGGTGTCGAAGGCGTCGTTGCCGTCGGCGAAGTGTGCCAGCAGCAGGTCGGCGGGCGGGGTCAGCACGGCCAGCACAGCGGCCGCGACGAGCAACCGCGCGGGCGACCATCGCAGGAACGGCAGGGCGAGGACGAACAGCAGCGCGTACACGCCGAGGATCACGTCGATGTCGGTGCCCAGCGCCTCGAGCGCGCCGCCGATGACGAACAGCCACGCGGCCCGGACCAGGATCCGCATCCGCGCGCGGACCAGCTCGTCGCCGGTGACCGGTTCGGTGCGCCCGGACAGCAGCGCCACGGAGATCCCGGCGAGGACGGCGAACAGGATCGACGACCGCCCGTTGACCACACCCAGCCACCCCGCGGGCGTCGGTTGCACGTCGCCCGGCACGGCCCCGACGTGGGCGCCGAGCATCCCGAACACCGCGAGCGCGCGAGCCACGTCGAGACCGACGACCCGGCCGGACCGTCTCGTGGGGTGGGCCGGGGTCGTCGGCGGTGCGGTCGCGCACGCGGCGCCAGGGGCGGAGCTCATGGCGGGGCACGGTAAGCGGCACGGAACGGGGTCGTGACGCCCATCGAGGACCCTTTGCCAACTCATGAAGGACCCTTTGCCAACCCCTTGCCGATCGCACAGGCGCCTGCACCGGCCCCCGCTCCCGGGGCAGCCCCCTCCGCCTGGTCGAGCACCGCTCAGCGATGCGGTGACACGGCTGCAGGGACCCTGCATCGTGGGAGCTGCCGGGTGGCCAGCACCGTGCGGGGGGCGGAACGGAGGCGATGCTCGTGCGCACTCGCATCATCGGCGTGGCCGTGCTGGCCTCGGCCGTCGCGACCTTCCTGTTCGGCGTCCCCCTGGCTCTCGCGGTGTTGAGACACCTCATGGGGCAGGAGCGCGGCCACCTCGTGCGGGTCGCCAACGACGTGGCGATCGACGTCGCCGACGGCGTGGAGGGCGGCTCTCCGATCGACCCCGCCGACGTCATCGACGTCGGCGACGACGGCGAGGACCTCACCGCCGCTGTGTTCGACCAGGACGGGGACCTCTTGGCGGGTGCGACACCCGATGGGGACGTCGCGGTCCTGGCGTCGGCGCTCGACGGCGAGATCAGAGCCGACGTCGACGGTGACGTGCTGGTCGCGGCGGCTCCGGTCACGCACGGCGAGGACGTCATCGGCGCGGTGCTGGTCTCCGAGGACCGCGGGGACGTGTTGGGCGAGGTCGCCCTGGTCTGGGCTGCCATGGCCGGGCTGGCCGTGGCGGCGGTGACCGTGGCCTGGCTGGTCGGGCGGTGGCAGGCCCGGCGGCTGGCCGGCCCGCTGGAGGACCTGGAGGAGAGCGCCCGCCGGCTCGGCGATGGGGACTTCAGCGTCCGCAGCCGTCCGGGCGGCATCCCCGAGATCGACTCCGTCGGTGCGGCGCTCGACACGACCGCCGAGCGACTCGACGACCTGCTCGCCCGCGAACGCGCGTTCTCCGCCGACGCCTCCCACCAGCTGCGGACGCCGCTGGCGGGCCTGCGGCTGCGGCTGGAGGCGGCGCTGGAGCAGCGCGACCACGACCCCTGGCCGGCGATCCTCGCGAGCCTGGCCGATGCCGACCGCCTGGAGGCCACCATCGAGGAGCTGCTGCTCCTGGCCCGTGCCGGGCAGCGCACGGGATCCGGGCCGCTCGACCTCGGCGTGCTGATCGGGGAGCTGTCCCCGGAGTGGGGTGCGCGACTGGCGCTGCACGGCCGCGACCTGGTGGTCAGGGCGGACCCGGACGTCCCGGAGGTGCGCGCGTCGGCCGCCGCGGTCCGGCAGGTCCTCGGCGTGCTGGTCGACAACGCGACGGTGCACGGCGTCGGTGCCGTGACCGTCGCGGTGCGCCGGGCCAGCGGAGCGGTGGCGGTGGACGTCTGCGACGAGGGGCCCGGCGTCCCCCCGGGCTCCGGGCTGCCGTTCGCCCAGGGAGCAGACCGGTCGGACGGGCACGGCGTCGGCCTGGCGCTGGCCCACCGCCTCGCCGAGGCCGAGGGTGGCCGGCTGCACCTCACCCAGCACTCACCCCCGGTGTTCACCCTCCTGCTGCCCGAGGCCGAGGACGCCGGGACGGGTGCCACGGGTTCCGGCGCGTCGCGCCCGGGCAGGCGGTGACGGCGGCGCCGCCGTCGGTGGGCGTGCCCGACGACCGGTGCAGGGTCGCCGGCTGCGGTCCACCCGGATCCACGGCGGGCTGACCCGGCTCTCGCCGCCCGGCTCCTGGGCGCCGACACAGCTGCACCGGACCGGCTCACCCGGTCAGACGGCCAGCCCGCTGCAGGACCGCCGGCAGTCCAGCGACCAGATCGCGCTGTCCAGCGCGGCGAACCGCGCCGAGTACAGCAGCCGCTGGCCGTTCGGGCCGGGCACCGACCCGTCCGCCGCGCGGTCCCCGCCGCCGGGCTGCCGCCCACCGGGCCCGGGGGACGACGGGGCGGACGGGGCCGTCGGGGTGGCCGGCGCCGCCGGGCTGCTGTCGCCGGACGCGGCGACGTAGGTGAGGCCCGCGGTCAGCACCGACGAGGTGCCGTCGGGGGCGAACACGTGCACGTCGTAGGAGCCCGCGGCCCGCGCCGGGGCGGTGAACGTGACGCTCGTGGCCGAGGCGCCCACCACCGTCGCCGCGGCACTGTCGCCCACGCGCACCCGCACGCCGCCGGGGATGGCCCCGCCGGTGATGGTGACGCGCGTACCGCCGGCCACGCTGACCCGGCTCGGCGCGATCGAGGTCAGCCGGAACGGCCCCACCTCGGGGTAGGTCCGCTGCCCGCCGAGGTCCGGGGTGCTGCCGGGCTGCTGTCCGCCCGGCGCCGGCGCGGCGCTTCCCGGCGAGGGGGAAGTACCCGGGGTGGGGGACGTGCCGGGTGTGGGCGAGGTGCCGGGCGCGGGGGAGGACCCACCGCGGGGAGGGGTGTTCCCACCCGGCGCCGGGCTGCCCGAGCCGTCCCGCTGGCCACCCGAGCCGTTGTCGCTGTCCGGGGTCGGCGCACCGGGAGCGAGGCCACCGGAGGGCGGCGGGGTCGACGGTGTGGCCGGGCTGCTGCCGCCGGGCCGGGTGCCCGGGGCCGGGGGCCTGCCGGTCCCCGGAGCCGGGGTCGCCGCGCCGGGAGCGGGGCTCGTCGGGGCCGGGGTCGAGCCGCCGGGGGCGGGGGTCGAGCTGCCGGGGGCGGGGGCCGAGCCGCCGGGGGCGGGGGTGCCGCTGCCCGGCACCGGCGAGGGGGCCGGGGAGTCCGCGCCGTCGTCCGGGGTCGTGTACGCCGCCCCGACCAGCAGGGGCGCGGCGGAGGCCGGGCCCAGCGGCGCGCCGTCGCGGAACACCTGGGCGCAGAGGACGTAGCGACCCTCCGCGAGGTCGGTGCTGGGGGACAGGACCGCCGAGCCGAGGTCCGACCGGTCGCCCAGGGAGAAGGCGGCCTCCCCGGCGTCGTCGGTCGCGACCGTGGCGCCGCCGAACGTGACCGGGTGCCGGGTGAGCGCGAGCAGCCGGCCCTCGTGCTCCATGCCGAGCGCGAACCGGACGGAGAAGGCGCCGGCCGGGGCCGAGCCGGTGGCGACCACGGTCGGCGTCACGGTGCCTGCGTCGGCGGTCATGCCGGAGAAGGTGTACGCGACCGGCGCGACGGCACCGCCGAGGGCCGACAGCGACAGCCGCCCTCCGGTGACCGACCTGCCGGCGAACGCGGCCACCGGGTCGACGTCCTCGAGCAGCCGGGTCCTGAGCGCGGTCGCGGGGGCGTCCGGGTCCTGCGCCCGGTACAGCGCCACCGCGGCGGCGACCTGCGGAGCGGCCATCGAGGTGCCGGTCATGAGCCAGTACCCGCCGTCGTTCCTGGGGGCGAACACCAGCTCCCCGGGGGCGAAGAGGTGGACCGACCGCCGGCCGTAGGCCGAGCTGCTGCTCACCGTGTCGGCGGCGGTGCTGTTCCCGACTGTCACCAGGTTCGGCGCGGAGAGGCTGGCCGGGTAGAACGGCGACGTGTCGCGGTCGAGCGCGTCGTTGCCCGCCGCGGCCACCACGACGACGCCCTTGCTGTTGGCGTAGTCGATGGCCGCCTGCAGGATCGCCGCGCCACCGGGACCGCCCCAGGAGGCGTTGACGACGTCGGCGCCGTTGTCGGCGGCGTAGCGGATCGCCTGCGCGCCGGCCCACAGGTCGACGCCGCTGCCCTCGCCCACCACCAGCGGCATGAGCGTGACGCCGGGCGCGACCCCGGCCGAGCCCTCGCCGTTGCCGGCCCGCGCACCGGCGATCCCGGCCACCCCGGTGCCGTGCGCGTTGCCGGTGCCGACGACGTCCGGGCTGTCCCGGTAGAAGTTCCAGCCGGCGCAGTCGCCGGCGTACCCGTTGCCGTCGTTGTCGACCGGGGAGCCGCAGATCTCGTCGGGGTTGCGCCACATCCCGCCGGCCAGGTCCGGGTGGCTGGTCACGACGCCGGTGTCGACGACGGCCACGGTGACCCCGCGCCCGGTGCCGGCCTGCCACCCGGCGGGGGCGTCGACGTCGGCGCCGGCGACCGCCTGCTGGCCGTAGGCGTTCGAGCCGGTGTTCGCCAGGTTCCAGCCGTAGTAGGGCCAGTACGGGTCGCTGACCGACTCCGCGGTGACCCGGCCGGGGACCGACGGCTCGACGGCGGCCCCGGGCACGACCGCGCGCACGTCGTCCGGGCTGAGGCCGTCGCCGGCGACCAGCGCGCTGCCGTCGAAGAGCCGCTGGGCGCTGTCGACGGGGGCCGACTGCGCCAGCGCGGCGAGCTGCTCGTCGGTGACCCCGCCCGGGACGGTCACCACCAGGCGGGTGAGGCCGTCACCGGCCGGGCCGTAGTCGGCGGCGTCGGCGATCTCCAGCGGGGCGGCCAGCGCCACCGTGTCGATGACCGCGGCGCCGCCGAACCCGAGGGTGGCCGTGGCGACCACCGCCACCGCCCTGCCGGTGCGTGTCCCGAGCCATCCGCGCGAGCCGCCCGCGCCGGCCCCAGCCGAAGTCGTCATCCCCGTCCCATCCGTGGTGTGCGGACCGCAGGTCCGCGGCGGGCCGGCTCCGTGCCGGCCGGTGCGACCGGGGTCGCCCGGCCTCACACGCAGTGGGCGGAACGTAGCTCTGTGCAGTTGACGGTGTCTGTCCCTCGGGACGGGGGGTCACCCCTGCGGGCGAGGAGGGCGAGCAGACCGGGCGGTCAGTCCCTGCGGCCGGCGTCGACCAGGCGCAGGACCACGGCGCCCTCCTCGTCGGAGGCGGCGAGGTCGACCTCGACGTCGAGGCCCCAGTCGTGGTTGCCGTCGGGGTCGTCGACGATCTGCCGGACCCGCCAGACACCGGGTTGGGTCTTGTCCCATATCAGCAGCGCCGGCCCTCGGGCATCGGCGCCGGTGCCCACCTCGTCGTGCTCGGCGAAGTAGCCCTGCACGACCTCACCCCAGCGGTCGGCGTCCCAGCCGGAACCCGCGTCCAGCTCCCCCAGGTCGTACCAGCGCCGGCGCGCCCACAGCTCCACCCGCCGGAAGAGCGCGTTGCGCACCATCGCGGTGAACGCCCGCTCGTTGCCGGTGAGCGGGCGCGGCCGGGCCGGGACGGCGACCGGCTCGTCCAGCGGCTGGTCCGGGCTGGTCAGCTGCTCCCACTCGTCGAGCAGGCTGGAGTCGACCTGCCGCACCAGCTCGCCGAGCCACTCGACGAGGTCGGTGACCTCCTCGGTGCGTGCGCCCGCGGGGACGCCGGAGCGCAGCGCCTTGAACGCGTCGGAGAGGTAGCGCAGCACCGCACCCTCGGCGCGGGTCAGCCCGTAGGTGTTCACCAGCTCCCGGAAGGTGGCGGCCCGCTCCCACATCTCCCGGACCACCGACTTCGGCGACAGGTGCGCGTCAGCGGCCCACGGGTTGGACCGGGTGTAGACCTCCAGCGCGTGCTCGAGCAGCTCCTCCAGCGGCTTGGGGTGGGAGATCTCCTCGAGCAGCTCCATGCGCTCGTCGTACTCGATGCCCTCGGCCTTCATCTGCGCCACGGCCTCGCCGCGGGCCTTGTTCAGCTGCGCGGCCAGGATCTGGCGGGGGTCGTCGAGGGTGGCCTCGATGACGCTGACGACGTCGAGGGCGTAGGTCTCCGACGCGGGGTCGAGCAGCTCGATCGCGGCCAGCGCGAAGGTCGACAGCGGCTGGTACAGCGCGAAGTCCTGCGGCAGGTCGACCGTCAGCCGGTAGCGGCGACCGTCGGCGTCGGGCTCGGGCAGCCGCTCCACGATCCCCGCCTGGAGCAGCGACCGGGCGATCCCGATCGCCTCGCGGACGTGCCGCAGCTGCCGCTTGCGCGGCTCGTGGTTCTCGGTGAGCAGCCGGCGCATGGCGACGAACGGGTCGCCGGGCCGGTCGACCACGTCGAGGACCATCGCCGTCGTCACGCGCATGTTGCTGGTCAGCGGCTCGGGGTCGGCCTCGACGAGCCGGCGCATGGTCGCCTCGCTCCACGGCACCATGCCCTCGGGGACCTTGCGGCGCACCAGCTTGCGGCGCTTCTTCGGGTCGTCGGCGACCTTGGCGAACTGCTTGAGGTTCTCCACCTCGTGCTCGGGCGCCTGGACGACGACGGTGCCCGCGGTGTCGTAGCCGGCGCGACCGGCCCGCCCGGCGATCTGGTGGAACTCGCGGGCGTTGAGCAGCCGGGTGCGGCTGCCGTCGTACTTGGACAGCGCGGAGAACACGACGGTGCGGATCGGCACGTTGATGCCGACACCGAGGGTGTCGGTGCCGCAGATGACCTTGAGCAGGCCGGCCTGCGCGAGCTGCTCCACCAGCCGGCGGTACTTGGGCAGCATCCCGGCGTGGTGGACGCCGATGCCGTGGCGCACCAGCCGTGACAGCGTCGTCCCGAAGGCGGAGGAGAACCGGAAGCCGCCGATCATCTCGGCGATCGCGGCCTTCTCCTCCTTGCTGCACACGTTGACGCTCATCAGCGCCTGGGCCCGCTCCAGCGCCGAGGCCTGGGTGAAGTGGACGACGTAGACCGGGGCCTGCCGGGTGTCGAGCAGCTCCTGGATCGTCTCGTGCATCGGCGTCGTCGCGTAGTAGTGGTGCAGCGGCACCGGGCGCTCGGCGCCGGCGACCAGCGCGGTGGGCCGGCCGGTGCGGCGGGTGAGGTCCTCGCGCAGCCAGGTCGTGTCACCGAGGGTCGCGCTCATCAGCAGGAACTGCGCCCGCGGCAGCTCCAGCAGCGGGACCTGCCAGGCCCAGCCGCGGTCGGGGTCGCCGTAGAAGTGGAACTCGTCCATCACCACGAGGCCGACGTCGGCGTCCGCCCCCTCGCGCAGCGCGATGTTGGCCAGCACCTCGGCGGTGCAGGCGATGATGGGCGCGTCCCGGTTCACCGCGGCGTCGCCGGTGAGCATGCCGACGTTCTCGGCGCCGAACACCCCGCAGAGCGCGAAGAACTTCTCGCTGACCAGCGCCTTGATCGGCGCGGTGTACCAGCTGCGTCGCCCGGCGGCCAGCGCCGCGTACTGGGCGCCGGTGGCCACCAGCGACTTGCCCGAACCGGTCGGCGTGGCCAGGACGACGTTGGCGCCGCTGACCAGCTCGATCAGCGCCTCCTCCTGGTGCGGGTACAGGACCGTGCCGTTGCCCTCCGCCCAGGCGGCGAAGGAGGTGAACAGCTCGTCGGGGTCCGCGCCCCGCGCCCGGAGGGCGGAGAGGTCGCTGGTGTCGTCGAGGAGGGGAGGGGCGGTCCTCGAGGCGGTCGGCATGGTCATCGTGGGAGACAGCGTGCCCGACCCGCGTTCCCTTCCCGTCAGGCCGGTGCCGCGCGTCATCCTCCGGTCGGTCCGGAGGGCCTCCGAGGAGTGACGCTCCCGGCTCATCGGGCCCGGTGGCCCCAGCTGTCCCGCCGACCCGCCTGCGTCCGCGCGACGGGTGCGGCCAAGACCGGGCGCGGCCCCTGAGGCCCTGCAGCGCTGGTCGACCGGCGACCTGCGCGACGGCCGCCGCCGCACGAGGAGAGGACCTGTCTCACGGGGTGGTCCCGGAGGCGTCCGCCGTCGGCCGGGGGGAGATCCGCCCGGAGCCCGTCGGTCCGGTTCCGGAACGGACGGCGAGGGTAGGCGGGGGCGGTACCGCTCAGGAACCCCGATGGAGGACCCGTGTCCGAGCCCCGCCCGGAAACCCAGCCCGCCCAGCAGCAGGACGTCCCCGGCACGTTGGGGGAGATGGACCCCAAGCCCGACCACGGGGAGGAGAGCTATCGCGGCTCGGGCAGGCTGACCGGCAAGGCGGCGGTCATCACCGGCGGCGACAGCGGCATCGGCCGCGCGGTCGCGATCGCGTTCGCCCGTGAGGGCGCCGACGTCCTGATCTCCTACCTCAACGAGCACGAGGACGCCGAGGACACCAAGAAGTACGTCGAGGAGGCGGGGCGCACGTGCGTCCTGGTCCCCGGTGACCTCGCCGACCGGGCGCACGCCAAGACGATCGTCCCCACGGCGGTCGAGGCGTTCGGCAGGATCGACGTCCTCGTCAACAACGCGGCCTTCCAGATGAGCCACCCGTCGCTCGAGGAGATCTCCGACGACGAGTGGGACCACACCGTCGCGGTGAACCTGTCGGCGATGTTCACCCTGTGCAAGGACGCGATCCCGCACATGCAGCCCGGTGCGTCGATCATCAACTCGTCGTCGGTGAACTCCGACAACCCCAGCCCGCACCTGATCGCCTACGCCATGACCAAGGCCGGCATCGCCAACTTCACCGCGTCGCTGGCGCAGATGTACGCCGAGAAGGGGATCCGCGCCAACAGCGTCGCCCCGGGGCCGATCTGGACGCCGCTGATCCCGGCGACCATGCCCGAGGAGAAGGTGGAGAGCTTCGGCCAGCAGGTGCCGATCGGCCGCCCGGGCCAGCCCGCCGAGCTCGCGCCGGTGTACGTGATGCTGGCCAGTGACGAGGCGTCCTACGTGTCCGGCGCCCGCGTCGCGGTGACCGGCGGCAAGCCCATCCTCTGACCGCTCGGGGGAGTGCCACGGCGCGGCCCCCGCTCCGTGGCACTCCCCGCGCCGGGGCCCGCGGGATCAGTTCAGGCTCGGTGACGCGCAGCCCGGGGCGGGGAACGTCACCGCCGGGGCGGACCACCCGCGCCCACCCGCGACGAGCTCGGCCCCCGCGTCGCGGCGGCGCGGCAGGGCGGTGAACTCGTACGTGCCGACCTTGGCGACGGTGCCCTCCGGACCCTCCAGGAGCGCGGGCGAGATCCCCAGGCACCGGGTGCTGAACGGCGCGGAGGGAGTGGCCACCACCGTGCGCAACCGCTGCAGCACCAGGTCGAGATAGAACCGGTCGCGCGACGGCGAGCGGGGGAGCTCCACCCGGGCCGTCAGCCACTGGACGGCGGCGGGGCAGTGCCCGGGGTCCTCGCCGGTCCACCCCAGGACCAGGCAGCAGGCCGCGGCGCCCTCCCGGTCGCAGCACCTCCCGGGTCCACCGCGGTCCGGCGCGTTGAGCAACAGCGCCCGGAGCACGGGGTCGCGGACGATCAGCTCGCACACCGCCATGCGCACGTCCATGGCAACCGTCCCGTCGGTGGTCCGTTGTCCTGCTCGATCCCCACGCTATGGAGGCCCCGGCAAGGGGATACCCAGCCGTAGGTAAACGGCTGGCAAAACATCGCGGGGTCCCTCGCCGGGGTCAGCCGGGGCGGTCGAGCGCGGCGGCGAGGCGGGCGACGTCCTGGGGGCGCACCCGGCAACAGCCGCCGACCAGCCGCGCGCCGGCGGCCACCCACGCGGGCACCTCGTCCGGGTCGACCCCCGGCGTCCCCGTCCAGCGGCGGGCGGGGGCGTCCCAGCCCTCGCCGCTGTTGGGGTAGGCCACCAGGGGCGTGCCGGCCGACGCCGCGGCGGCCAGTGAGGGGCCGACGGCGGACGGCGCGGTGCAGTTGACCCCCACCGCGACGACGGCGTCCACGCCGCGGGCGAGGGCGAACACGTCGGCGGCCCGCTCGCCGCGCCGGGTGCGGACGACGCCGTCGCCGTCCACGACCGTGGTGAGCGACAGCCACACCGGGACGCCCAGCGCGTCGGCCTCCGCGACCAGCGCCTCCGCCTCGGCCGCCGCCGGCACCGTCTCGCAGGCGAGGACGTCGGCGCCCGCCTCGGCCAGCAGCTCCATCCGGGGGCGGTGGAAGGCGCGCAGCTCGCCGACCGACAGCTGCGCGCAGTACGCGCCGGTGTACTCCGACCCGTCGGCGAGCACGGCCCCGTACGGCCCGACCGACCCGGCCACCCAGCACCCCGGCGCCCCGCGGCGCGCCAGCTCGACCGAGGAGGCGACGAGCCGGCGCGCCCGGGCGGCGTCCACCCCGGCCGCGGCGAACCCCTCGACCGAGGCCTGGTAGCTGGCGCTCGTCGCGACCTGCGCGCCGGCCGCGGCGAACGCGGCGTGGGCGGCCACCACCGCGTCCGGGTCGTCGCGCAGCAGCCGGGCCGACCACAGCGCCGAGGACAGGTCGTGGCCCTGCGCCTCCAGCTGGGTGGCCAGCCCGCCGTCGAGGACGACCGGCCCGGAGCGGAGGGCGTCGGCGAGCGCGCGGGCAGGCATGCCCTCGATCCTCCCGCGGTACAGGGCGACCCATGGTGTTCATCTGGAGCAGCAACTGGGGCCCCCGGCGGCGCCCGCCCCGGCGGTACCACGGCCGCGGCTACGGGCGGGGCTACGGCGCCTACGGGCCCCCACCGCCCGGCTACGGCTACGGCTACCGGCGGGGGTACGGGGGCGGCAGCGACTCGTGCCTGCGCGACCTGCTGTTCCTCAACACCGGGTGCTGCCTGGCCAACGCCATCGGCTGCGGGGTCGACGGGCTGTTCCTCGTGCCGACGACGGTGCGGCACGTGCACGCGGCCGGCACCGGGCGCCGCGGGACCCGGGTGCGCGACCGGCTGGTCGCCGCCGTCCGCGTCTACCAGCGCGAGATCAGCCCGCGCCGCCCACCGGTGTGCCGGTTCGAGCCGACCTGCTCGTCCTACGCCGTCGAGGCGCTCGAGCGGCACGGCGCCGGGCGCGGCACCTGGCTGACCCTCCGCCGGCTGCTGCGCTGCCGGCCGGGCGCGACCGGTGGCCCCGACCCGGTCCCGGCCGGCGGCTGACGGTCAGTCCTCGTCGTCGGGGTCCGGCTCGGGGGCGCGGGTCAGTGCTCCGGCGACGAGGAGTGGCAGCAGCCCGAAGACCACGGTGGCGTACACCCCGCCGCCCAGCGCGGGCAGCAGCCCCGTCGTCCCGTCGGTGAGCGACCAGCCCAGCCCCACCAGCGGCAGGGTGACGACGGCCGTGGCCCGGATCGCGCGCCCCTGGACCGCCCGCCCGTGGCGGCGGGTGACCAGCCCCACGGCGAAGGCCGGCACGAAGGTCAGCAGGCCGTCGAACACCGGGATGACCGGGCCCCCGGTGCCGACCAGGGCGGCCAGGAACAGGTCGTGCCAGACCAGCGCGGCGGCCGTGAGCACGACCAGCCCGACCCACGTCGCCGCGACCAGCGGCGCGCCGCGCGGCACGGGGCGCAGGCCCGCCCCGATGGCGAGGCAGGACAGCGCGGTGCCGGTCACCAGGGCGAGCAGGGTCGGCGGCACGTGGGTCACCTGCCAGCCCGAGGTCGTCCGGTCCGGCAGCGGCCAGCCCAGGGCCCCGACCGCGCAGGCCGCCAGCGTCAGCCCGGCCGCCACACCGGTCAGGACGGCCGGCGAGCGGGAGCCCGGGAAGGGATCGGCCGCGGTCATGCGCGGCAGGCTCCCGGACCGCGCCGGGGGATGTCGTCACCGCGCGCCCCGAGCGGTCGACCAGACTGCACCGGTGCCCGACGCCGACGACGTCGCCGGTGACCTGCCCGTCACCGGTTCCCTGGTGGTGCCCGCGACGGCCCTGCGCTGGCGGTTCTCCCGGTCCTCGGGCCCCGGCGGCCAGGGGGTGAACACCGCCGACTCGCGGGTGGAGCTGTCGGTGGCCCCGCTGGAGCTGCCCGGGGTGGGCGACGCGCAGCGGCAGCGGCTGGCCGCGCGGCTGGGGGACCGGCTGGTGGGCGGCGTCGTGACCGTGGTCGCCAGCGAGCACCGCCAGCAGCTGCGCAACCGGCAGGCCGCACGGGAGCGGCTGGCCGCCGTCCTGCGGGCGGCCCTGGCCCCGCCGCCGCCGGCCCGCCGGCGCACGAAGCCGACGAGGGGCTCCCAGGAGCGGCGGATCCAGGCCAAGAAGCAGCGCGGCGAGCTCAAGCGCTCCCGGCGGCGGTGGGACTAGCCAGACCTGCCGCCGACCGACTCCCGCCGCCGCTCCAGGAACGCCCGCTCGGCGGCGTTGCCGGCCAGCGCGATCGCCTCGGTGTAGGCCGCCGCCGCCTCGTCGCTGCGTCCCAGGCGGCGCAGCAGGTCGGCCCGGACGGCGGGCAGCAGGTGGTGCCCGGTCACGGAGAGCTCCTCGACGAGGGCCAGCGCGGCGGCCGGCCCCTCGACCTCGGCCACCGCGACCGCTCGGTTCAGCGCCACCACCGGGCTCGGGACCAGGGCCAGGAGCTGGTCGTAGAGCGCCACGACCTGCCGCCAGTCGGTGTCGGCGGCGGTGCGGGCGTCACTGTGGACCGCCTGGATGGCCGCCTGCACCTGGTAGGGGCCGGGCGCGCCGCGGCGCAGGCAGCGCCGGACCAGCGCCTGTCCCTCCGCCACCAGGTCGGCGTCCCACAGCCGGCGGTCCTGCTCGGGCAGCGGCACCAGCCCGCCGTCGGGTCCGACGCGGGCCGGCCGGCGGGAGGCGACCAGCAGCACCAGCGCCAGCAGCCCGAGGACCTCCGGCTCGTCGGGCATCAGCTCGGCCAGCTCCCGCGCCAGCCGGATCGCCTCCGCGGTGAGGTCGGGACGATCCAGCTGCTCCCCGGCCGTGGCCGTGTGTCCCTCGGTGGCGATGAGGTAGACGACGGCGAGGACGCCGCGGAGCCGGTCGGGCAGGTCGGCCTCGGCCGGGACGCGGTAGGGGATGCGGGCCGCCCGGATCTTGGCCTTGGCCCGCACCAGCCGCTGCGCCATCGTGGCCTCCGGCACCAGGAAGGCGTGCGCGATCTCGGCGGTGGTCAGGCCGCCGACCAGCCGCAGGGTCAGCGCCACCCGGGCCGCCGGGGCGAGGGCGGGGTGGCAGCAGGTGAACAGCATGCGCAGCCGGTCGTCGCGCACGGCGCCCTCCTCGGGCGGCGGGTCCGGGTCGTGCGGGAGTGCCGCGGCGCGGTGCCGGGCGTCCCGGGTGGACTCCCGGCGCAGCCGGTCGATCGCCTTGTTGCGGGCGGTGGTGACGATCCAGCCGGCCGGGCTGGGCGGCACCCCCTCGGCCGGCCAGCGCGCGACAGCGGTGGTGAACGCGTCCTGGACCGCCTCCTCGGCGGCGTCGATGTCGCCGAGGAGGCGGGTCAGGACGGCGACCGCGCGGCCGTAGGAGTCGCGGAAGACGCGCTCGACCTGCGCGGTGGACGCCGCGGTCAGCAGCCCGGCCCGCCCTGGAGCGGCCGCACCTCGATCGGCAGCGTGATGGCGCGCGCCACCTTGCGGCCCCACTCGAGCGCGGCGTCGAGGTCCGGGGCCTCGACGACGGTGAACCCGCCGACGTGCTCCTTGCCCTCGAGGTAGGGCCCGTCGGTCAGCAGGACCTCGTCCCCCGACAGGCGCGCGACCGTGGCGGTCTCCGGCGGGTGCAGGCCCCCGGCGAACACCCAGGCGCCGGCCTCGCGCATCTCGCGGTTGACCTCGTCCAGGTCACGCATGATCGGCTCGAGCACCTCGGGGGGCGGCACGGGGCCGTCGGGCTGGTAGATCGTCAGCAGGTACTGCGCCATCGTCGTCCTCCTCGGGTCAGCGGCCGGCCCGGTGCCGGCTGCTCACCCCCTGTACGAACGGGCCGGCCCCGGATCGACACTCAGCCGGCAGGCGACGCCGGCTCCCGCACCAGCAGCCACAGCGGCAGCTCCTCGTCCGCGGTGCGCAGAGCCTGCGCCACCTCGAACCCGGAGCGGCGGAGGAAGCGGGCGGCCGCCCACGTGAAGACGGCGGTCGCGGCCGGGAGGCTCTCGGCGTCGCAGCGGTCGAGCACCGGCCGCAGCAGCGCGCTGCCCATGCCGCGCCGACGGCTGCTCGGCCGAGTACCCAGGTGGGTGAGCCACCAGTGCGGTCCGGCCGGGCGGGCGGCGTCGACCAGCTCCCGCGTGCGGGCCACCCGGTCGGCGTGCGAGCCGGCGAGGTAGGGCAGCTCGCGGGCGAGCGCCGCCGCGACGTCGTCCGGCAGCGGCGAGGTGCCCGGCGCACCCGGCGGTGCCTCCCAGGTGGCGACCGCGGTGACGTCCTCGGTGACCCACCCGGTGCCGGTGGCGACCGACCGGTGGCCGGCGTCGAGCTCGTGCAGCCGGGTCAGCCGCTGCATGCGGCCGTCCTCGGGCAGCGCCCAGCGGGTCCAGCGGGAGTCGGCGAGGGCGACGGTCAGGGTCGCGGCGATCCGGGGGACGTCGCGCTGCTCGGCCGGCCGCACCGACGGGGTCCCGAGGCGGACGGTGGTCGCGGGGTCGCTCACCCGCCCATCCCACCACCCGCACGGGCGCACCCCGCCGGCCGGGCACCCGGGCCCGGCCGGCGGGGCCCGGGCTCACGCCAGGGCGTCCTTCACCGCCTTCGACAGGTCGGCCAGCAGCGGCTGGAAGCCCTCGCTGCAGGCCTCGCACAGCCAGAAGATGCCGTGGATCTGCCCGTCGTAGCGCTGGAGCGTGACCGGGACGCCGGCCTCCTCCAGCAGCTTGGCGTAGCGGACGCCGTCGTCGCGCAGCGGGTCGAACTCGGCCACCGCGATGAACGCCGGCGGCAGCCCGGAGTGGTCGTCGGCCAGGGCGGGGGAGGCGTAGGGCTCCTTGGCCCGGGCCTCGTCGACGAAGTAGTGGCCGCGGAACCAGCGCATGGAGTTCGCCGTCAGCAGGTAGCCCTCGGCGTTCTGCGCGTAGGACTCGGTCTCGAAGGTGTTGAGGTCGGTCGCCGGGTAGATCAGCGCCTGGAAGGCGATCTCCGGGCCGCCCCGGTCGCGCGCCATGAGCGCGACGGCCGCGGCCAGGTTCCCGCCCGCACTGTCACCGGCGACCACGACACCCGCCGGTTCCGCGACGAGCTCGGCCTGGTGCTCGGCCACCCACTGGGTGACCGCGTAGCAGTCCTCGGGCGCCGCGGGGTAGGCCGACTCGGGCGCCAGCCGGTACTGGGCGGACACCACGACGCAGCCGGCGGCGTCGGCCAGCGCCCGGCAGGGCGCGTCGGCGATCTCGATGTTGCCGATCACCCAGCCGCCGCCGTGGAAGTAGACCAGCACGCCACGGGGGGAGCCGTTGGGCGTGTAGATGCGGATCGGCAGCGCGCCGGCCGGCCCGGGGACCGTGCGGTCGCGCACGGAGGCGACCTGCACCAGCGGACCCTGGAGGGCCGTGAACGTGCCCGCGACGTCGCGGGCCTGGGACACCGAGAGCTCGGCGAAGTCCGGGGCTCCCTGCGCCTCCATGGCGGCGAGCAGTCCGGCGGTCTGTGGGTTCAGCGGCACGGTTCCTCCTGCGGTCTGCGGACGACGGCGCCAGGGAACCGGCAGGCCGGAGGCGCCAGGGCCGTAACCTAGGTCACACCTGCGGCTTCCCGGAAGCGCCCGACCGCACAGCCCGCGGACGGCGGCGGTGAGGCCGTCGGAACGCAGGCTTGACGCCGATGCCGCGGTCGGGAAACCGGCACCCCCCACCCTCGGTGCCGTGACCGCGACCGCCCTCCCCGGCGCCCTGGCGGGAGTGGGCCCACGGACCCGCACCACCCGGACCCACTGCCCGTACTGCTCCCTGCAGTGCGGGGTCACCATGACCGCCGGCGACCGCCCGGCGACCCTGCAGCCGGCCGACTTCCCGACCAACCGGGGTGGCCTGTGCTCCAAGGGCTGGTCGGCCCCGGAGCTGCTCGACCACCCCGAGCGGCTCACCCGACCGCTGGTCCGCGCGGTCCCCGGCGACCGGAGCAGCCCGCTGGTGGAGTCGACCTGGGACGAGGCGCTGGACCGGGTCGTCGCCGCGATCGGGCGCACCCAGGCCCGGTACGGCCGGGACGCCGTCGGCTGCTTCGGCGGGGGCGGGCTGACCAACGAGCAGGCCTACCAGTTCGGCAAGTTCGCCCGGGTCGCGCTGCGGACGTCGGCCATCGACTACAACGGCCGGTTCTGCATGTCCTCGGCGGCGGGCGCGGCCAACCGGGCCTTCGGCCTCGACCGCGGCATGCCCTTCCCGCTCAGCGACCTCGCCTCCGCCGACGTCGTCGTCCTCGTCGGGTCCAACCCGGCCGACACCATGCCACCGGCCATGCAGTACCTCGACGAAGGCCGGGCCCGCGGCGCCCGGCACGTCGTCGTCGACCCCCGCCGGACGGCGACCGCGCGCTCCGCCGCCCTGCACCTGCAGCCGCTGCCCGGGACCGACCTGGCGCTGGCCAACGGGCTGCTGCACACCGCGATCGCCGAGGGACTGGTCGACGAGGAGTACGTCGCCGCGCGGACCACCGGCTTCGACGACGTCCGCGCGGGGGTGGCCGCCTACTGGCCCGACCGGGTGGAGCGGCTGACCGGGGTCCCCGTCGCCGACCAGCGGCGCACCGTCCTCGCCCTGGCCCGGGCGCACCGGGCGATCGTCCTCACCGCCCGCGGGGCCGAGCAGCACCGCAGCGGCACCGACACCGCGCAGGCCTGGATCAACCTGGCCCTGGCCCTGGGCCTGCCCGGGCGCGAGGGGAGCGGGTGGGCGACGGTCACCGGCCAGGGCAACGGGCAGGGCGGCCGCGAGCACGGCCAGAAGGCCGACCAGCTGCCCGGGTACCGCAGGCTCGCCGACCCGGCCGCCCGCGCGCACGTCGCCGCCGTGTGGGGCGTCGCCCCCGACGACCTGCCGCGGCCGGGACCGTCGGCCTTCGAGCTGCTCGACGCCCTGGGCACCGAGGGAGGGGTGCACACACTGCTGGTGCTCGCCTCCAACGTCGCCGTCTCCGCGCCCGACGCCCGGCGGGTCGTCAGCCGGCTGCGGAACCTGGACTTCCTCGCGGTCAGCGACTTCTTCCTCTCCGAGACCGCCGAGCTCGCCGACGTCGTCCTGCCCAGCGCGATGTGGGCCGAGGAGGACGGGACGATGACCAACCTCGAGGGGCGCGTGATCCGCCGTCGCCGCGCCCTGGACCCACCCGACGGCGTCCGGGACGACCTCGCGCTGCTCGCCGAGCTGGCCGCGCGGCTCGGCGTGGGGGAGCGGTTCACCGGCGACCCCGAGACGGTCTTCGCCGAGCTGGGCCGGGCCAGCGCCGGGGGAGCGGCCGACTACTCCGGCATCACCTACCGGCGGATCGACGAGGAGCAGGGCGTCTTCTGGCCCTGTCCCGCGCCGGACCACCCGGGCACGCCGCGGCTGTTCACCGAGCGGTTCGCGACCCCCGACGGGCGGGCCCGCTTCCTGCGGGTGGAGCACGTCGAGGCCCACGAGCGGCCCGACGCGGAGTACCCGTACGTGCTCACCACCGGCCGGGTGCTCGCCCAGTACCAGTCGGGCACCCAGACCCGCCGCTCCCGCAGCCTCGCGCTGCTCGCCCCGCTGCCGCGCGCCGAGCTGCACCCGGACCTGGCCCGCCGGCACGGCATCGGCCCGGACGACGTCGTCGAGCTGGCCACCCGCCGCGGCCGCGCCCGCTTCTCGGCGCTACTGACCGACGACATCCGCCCCGACGTCGTCTTCGCGCCCTTCCACTGGGGTGGCGCCTCGTCGGCCAACGCGCTCACCGACGCCGGCGCCCTCGACCCGACGTCGAAGATGCCGGCCTTCAAGGTCTGCGCGGTCGCCGTCACCCGCGTCGCGGGCCCCGTCGAGCGGCTGCCCGCGCCCGACCCCGCCGGCCAACCCCGGACCCGCCCCCACGAACACCCCGTCCCGGCCGAGCCACGCCCCCCGTCCCGGAGGAGGACCCCCCGCGTGAAGAGCACCCCACGCTTCCTGCAAGGCGTCTACCCGATCACCGGGGAGGGCCTGGACAAGCCCGGCCCGATCGACCCCGCGCTGCGCCACACCGTGCCCGATTGGTGCAGCGCGCAGGCGCTGTACTTCCGCGGCGGCAACTCCACCGAGCACCTGGTGTACGTGCTGCTCATGCGCGACGGGGTCCCGATGCGCTGGTTCCCCATCGGCGCGAAGGGCGACGTGCACGTGCCCCTGCGGGTGGTCGAGGACCTGCCCGGCGGCACGCTGGTCGAGCTGCACGCGGCCGCGCCGCTCGGTGTCACCGGCGAGCTGGTCGTCGACCTCGGGCTGGTGGAGGTCTGATGACGACCGTCCTGGGTGGCCGGCCGGAGGGGCTGAGCTCCTTCCGGTTCGACGTCGACGAGTTCGACGAGCGCGCCGCGCTGGTCGTGGTGGGCAACGGCATGGCCGGCGCCCGGTTCGTCGAGGAGGTGCTCGACCGCGGCGGCGGCGAGCAGTTCCGGATCACCGTCCTCGGCGACGAGCCGCACGGCAACTACAACCGGATCATGCTCTCCCCGGTCCTGGCGGGGGAGTCGCACGAGGACGACATCGTCCTCAACAGCCACGACTGGTACGCCGACAACGGGGTGACCCTGCGGGCCGGCGTCCGGGCGGAGCGGATCGACACCGCGGCCAAGGCGGTGCACGGCTCCGACGGCAGCGTCACCCCCTACGACCACCTGGTGCTGGCCACCGGCAGCTACTCCTTCATCCCACCGATGACCGGGGTGCGCCGCGCGGACGGCACCCTGCTGCCCGGCGTCTCCGGGTTCCGCACGATCGACGAGACCCGCGCCCTGCTCGAGGCCACCGGCCGGTGCCGCCGGGCCGTGGTCATGGGCGGCGGGCTGCTCGGGCTGGAGGCGGCGCGGGCGCTGCAGGGGCACGGCCTGCACGTCGACCTGGTGCACGCCGCGCCGTGGCTGATGAACGCCCAGCTCGACGCCGAGGCCGGGGCCATCCTCAGGAGGAGCGTCGAGTCGCTCGGCATCACCGTGCACCTCGACGTCCTGGCCACCGAGGTGCTGGGCGACCGGCACGTCGAGGGCGTCGTCCTCCGGGACGGCCGGAGGGTCGACTGCGACCTGCTCGTCGTCGCCGCCGGCGTCCGGCCGCACACCGACCTGGCGCTGCGCTCCGGCCTGGAGGTCGAGCGCGGCATCGTCGTGGACGACCAGCTGCGCACCGACGAGCCCGACGTCTACGCGATCGGCGAGTGCGCGCAGCACCGCGGCACGGTCTACGGCCTGGTCGCCCCCGCGTGGGAGCACGCCACGGTGCTGGCCGACGTCCTCACCGGCACGAGCCCGGACGCCGAGTACCACGGCAGCCGGACGGCGACCAAGCTCAAGGTGGCCGGCGTCGACGTCGCCACCATGGGCGTGACCACCCCGGAGCGCGAGGACGACGAGTTCCTGGTCATCTCCGAGCCCAAGCGGGGCGTGCACCTGTCGGTGGTCATCCGCGACGACAGGCTCATCGGCGCCACGCTGCTCGGCGACACCCGCAAGGTCGCCTTCCTCACCCAGGCCTTCGACCGCGGCGCCCCCCTGCCCGAGGAACGGATCCGGCTGCTGGTCGACCTCTCCGACGGCGCCGAGGAGGTCGGGGTCGCCGAGATGCCGGCCGACTCGCAGGTGTGCAACTGCAACGGGGTGTCGAAGGGCGACATCTGCGGCGCCGTCAGCGGGGGCTGCGGCAGCGTCGGCGAGGTCATGGACCGCACCCGCGCCGGCAAGGGCTGCGGCTCCTGCAAGTCGCTGGTGAAGCAGATCGTCGAGTGGGCCGCCGACGGCGACCTCGCCGAGGACCCCGCCGCCTCGTACTACGTGCCGGGCATCCCGCTGGCCAAGCCCGAGCTCGTGGCCGCCATCCGGGAGCGGGACCTGCGCAGCGTCTCCGCCGTCTTCGCCGCGCTCGCACCCGGGGGCAAGGAGGACGCGAGGTCGAAGATGGGCCTGACCTCGCTGCTGAAGATGATGTGGGGCACCGACCACGTGCCCGAGAAGGACGCCGAGTTCGTCAACGACCGCGTCCACGGCAACATCCAGCGCGACGGCACCTTCTCCGTCGTCCCGCAGATGAAGGGCGGGGTGACCACGCCGGCCCAGCTGCGCCGCATCGCCGACGTCGCCGAGGAGTACGAGGTCCCGATGGTCAAGGTGACCGGCGGCCAGCGGATCGACCTGCTCGGCGTCCGCAAGGAGGACCTGCCGGCGATGTGGAACGACCTCGGCATGCCGTCGGGGTACGCCTACGGCAAGAGCTTCCGCACCGTGAAGACCTGCGTGGGCAGCGACTTCTGCCGCTTCGGCCTGGGCGACTCCACGCAGCTGGGCATCGACCTGGAGACCCGGTTCCAGGGCATCGAGAGCCCGGCGAAGATGAAGCTCGCGGTCGTCGGCTGCCCGCGCAACTGCGCCGAGGCCTACGTCAAGGACGTCGGCGTGGTGGCGGTCGGCAACGGCAGGTGGGAGGTCTACGTCGGCGGCGCCGCCGGGGCCACGGTCCGCAAGGGCGACCTGCTGGCCACCGTCGACTCGCCGTCGGCCGTCATCGAGCTGACCGGCCGGTTCCTGCAGTACTACCGGGAGAACGCCAACTGGCTCGAGCGCACCTACGACTTCGTGCCCCGCATCGGGCTCGAGCGGATCAGGGCGGTGCTGCTCGAGGACAGCGAGGGCATCGTCGCCGACCTCGACGCCGGCATGCAGCGCTCGGTCGACGCCTACCGCGACCCCTGGGGCCAGGACGCCCGCGAGCCGGCCACCCCGGGCCAGTTCCGCTCGTCGCTCCCGCTCGTCCCGCTGCCGGAGGTGCCGGTCCGATGAGCGCACCCCACCTGGAGGTGGCCCGCCCGACTTCCGAGGGCACCGAGACGGGGACGCCGGCCACCGACGTCGCGGTGCCCGGCCCCGCCGCCCCGGTGCGCGGCACCGAGCACGTCGTCGGCCGCGTCGAGGAGGTGCCGCCGGGGGAGGGCCGGGCGTTCGTCGCCGGGGGCGTGCAGGTCGCCGTCTTCCGGCTGCGCGACGGGTCCCTGCACGCCACGCAGGCCGCCTGCCCGCACGCCGGCGGCCCGCTCGCCGACGGGCAGACCGACGTCGACGTGCTCGTCTGCCCGCTGCACCTCCACGCCTACCGGTGGACCGACGGCGCCGCGACGACCGGGGCGGCGCCGGTCCGGCTGTACCCGGTGCGCGCGGTGGACGGCGACCTGGTCGTGGAGGTCTAGAAGGGCCCCAGCAGGGAGTGCGGACGGCGGCCGCCGGGATCACGACGGGCGGGCCTCGAGCACGTGCACCCCGACGCCGGTGGGGACCTCGCGGGTGAGGTGCAGGTCCGCCGCCTCGAGGAGGGCCGCGTACTCGTCGGCGGTGCGCTCGCGGCCGTGCAGCAGCACGAGCATGTGCAGGTCCATCCGCACCGCGGCCGGGTCGTCGGCGGCGCGCTCCGGGAGGACGGCCTCGACCACGAGCAGCACCGAGTCCGGCCGCATCGCCGTCCGGCAGGTGCGCAGGATGCGCCGCGCGTCGTCGTCGTCCCAGTCGTGCAGGACCCGGGACAGCACGTAGGCGTCAGCGCCGCCGGGCACCTCCTCGAAGAAGTCGCCGGAGACCGCGGGCAGGTCCGAGCCGGCCACGACGCCCGGCTGGTCGAACAGCGTGACCTCCGCGGCCGGGGCGGCGGTGCGGATCACGCGCAGCAGGGTGCCGCTGCCGCCGCCCACGTCGACCACGGAGGCGAACGGCGTCATGTCGTAGGCGGCGACGACGGCGCCGGCCTCCCGCGCGGAGCGGTCGGCCATCGACGCCCGGAACGCCGCCAGCCGCTCCGGCGACGCGGCGAGGAAGTCGAAGAACGGCCGGCCGTGGACGACGTCGAACGGGGTGCCGCCCTCCCGGACGGCCTCCAGCAGCCCGGCGGCCGCCCGGTAGTACAGCTCGGCGCGGGCGGTCACCGCCCCGCGCTGGGACTCCGGGGCGCCGGCCCGGAGACACTCGCCGACCGGGGTGAGGGCGAACCGGCCGTCGGGCAGCTCGTCGAGGACCTCCTCGGCGGCCAGCCCCCGCAGCACGCGGTGCAGCGGACCCGGCACGGCGCCCAGCTCGGCCGCGAGGTCCCCGGCGCTGCGCGGCC
The DNA here is from genome assembly GCF_054050175.1 of Geodermatophilus sp. SYSU D00697. Lineage (NCBI taxonomy): Bacteria > Bacillati > Actinomycetota > Actinomycetes > Geodermatophilales > Geodermatophilaceae > Geodermatophilus > Geodermatophilus sp. SYSU D00697. The sequence goes on along the minus strand of NZ_JBJGYV010000022.1, from coordinate 32,339 downwards.
CGGCGGCCAGGGCCTCGGGGATCCCCAGGGCCACGCAGGCGTGCAGCAGCTGGGTGACCAGGTAGCCGTCGGCCAGCCGGGCCAGCCGGGAGGCGGCGGAGCCGGGCACACGGGGATGGTGGCACCGGGGCGCGGCCGGGACAACGGAGGTCAGGCCGTGCGGACCAGGCGGAACTTCGCCCCGGCCTCGGGAGCCAGCGACGCCACCGGCACGACGTCGACCGGGAGCGGCAGGGCGCCGGTCGACGTGACCGCCGCGACCAGGGCCGCGCGCAGCCGCTCGGGCACGTCGGCGGCCGCGCGCGGGCCCAGCACGACGCGGGCGTGCAGGCCACCCGCGTCGTACACGAACGCGTACTGGCCGACCTCCGGGAAGGGGGCCACCGCCGAGCCGAGCACCGACGGGTGGACCGGCACGACGGCTCCTCCCGGGCCGGGCAGGTGCAGGATGTCCGCGGTCCGGCCGTCCACCGAGGCCAGGCAGCGCCAGGGGCGGCCGGCCGGGTTGGGCCCCGGGGACTCGGTGACCGCGTCGGTCAGCTCGTAGCGGACCAGTGGCTGGGCGCGGTCCACGAGGTTGGTCACCAGCACCTTCGCCCCGGGGACCCCCACCGGGACGGGCCGGTCGTCCTCGTCGACCACCTCGACCACGACGACGTCCTCGGCGACCTCGAGCTCGGGGTGCTCCGGGGTGCTCGAGGCGATCACCGGCGCCTCGGTCGCGGCGTACATGCCGGTCGGTTCCACGCCCCACGCGGCGCGGACGCGGCGGCGCAGGTCGGGGGTCAGCGCCTCCGAGCCGAAGGCCACCGACCGCGGCGCGATGTGCAGGCGCCCGGCCAGTTGCTCGTCGGCGAGCACGCTGCCCAGACCCGCCGCGCAGATGAGGACCTCGGGCCTCGCGGCGTCCAGCGCGGCGACCATCTCGGGGAGCGGGGTGGCGGCCGTCAGCGCCGCCGGGCCACCGGGCGGGGCCAGGACCTGCCGGGTGAGGTGCGCGGGGCTCGGGCTGCCGATGGCGGCCACCCGCTGCCCGGGGCGCATCCCGGCCCGGCGTCCGGCCCGCTCGGTGACCGCCCGCCATGTCGCGGCCTCCCGCTCGGTGAGGACGACGATCGCCCGCCGGCCCGTGGTCCCCGACGTCGTGGCCACGCGGAACCCACCGAGGAACGACCGCCCGGGGTCCTCCCCGGCGAGGTGGGCCTCCAGGTCTGCCCGGCGCAGCCGCGGATCGCACACGATCCGGTCGAACTGCTCCATCAGCGTGGCCTTGGTGAGCACCGGGAGGTCGGGGAGGGGACGGTCGGCCGCGGCCGGTCCCAGCACCTCCCGGTAGTAGGGGGACCGGGTCACCGCGTGCTCCAGCAGCGCCCGCAGCGCCCGCCGCTGGTGGTCCGCGACCTCGCCCCGGGTCCACCGGTCCCGTGCGTCGAGAGCCTCGCCGTCCACGACCCCTCCCGCCTGCCGAGCACCGTGGGCCCGACGGTCCGCGCCGGAGCGGGTCACCACCAGGGGCGCCGGTCACGGGTCGCGGCGCGCGATCCGGGTCCCGGCGACGGACGGCGGGCCTACCGTCGTCGGGACACGCCGGCCACCGCCCGCCGCTCCGGGAGGCCCCTCGTGACGACCGTGACGATCAGCACCGCGCCGCTGTCGGTCGACGACCTGCTCGCCGTGGTGGGCGGGGCGCGGGTGGAGCTCGACGCCGGGGCCAGGGACGCCGTCGCCGCGGCGCGCCGGGTGGTCGACGACGCCCTCGCCGCGGACGCCGCGGTCTACGGGCTCACCACGCAGGTCGGCCACCTGCGCGACACCCGGCTGACCGAGGAGGAGATCCGCGGCGAGCAGCGGTTCCTGGTGCTCTCGCACGCCGGTGGCGTCGGCCCGTCGCTGCCGGTGCCCGTGGTCCGCGCGGCACTGGCCGTGCGGCTCGCCGGCATCGCGCGCGGCGGGTCGGGCGCCTCGGTGGCGGCCGCGGAGACGCTGGTGGCGATGCTCAACGCCGGTGTCCACCCGGTGGTGGCCGAGACCGGGTCGGTGGGCGCGGCCGACATCGGGCAGATGGCCGGGATGGCGCAGGTCGCCATCGGGGTCGGCCGCGCCCGGTACCGCGGCGAGGAGCTGCCCGGGGCCGAGGCCCTGCGGCGGGCCGGGATCCGCCCGCTGGAGCTGTCCGGCAAGGACGGGCTGGCGCTGATCTCGGCCAACGGGGTGTCGGTGGGCCAGGCGGCACTGGTCGTCGCCCGGGCCGCGCGGGCCGCCGCGGCCGCCGACGTCGCCGCCGCACTGTCGATGGAGGCGATCCGGGCCAACCCCTCGGTCGTGCACCCCGCCGTCGGCCGGGCCAAGGGGATCCCCGGGCAGGTCGCGGCCGCCGACCACCTCCGGGAGCTGCTGGCCGGCAGCGCGCTGCTGGGGCCGGCGGGCGCCGCCTCGGTGCAGGACCCGCTGTCCTTCCGGGTCGTGCCGCAGGTCCACGGGGCCCTGCGCGAGTACGTGGCCGCCACCCGCGCGGCCGTCGCGACCGAGCTCGCCGCCGCGGCCGACAACCCCCTGGTGTCGGTCGAGGACCGGGCACTGGTGAGCAACGGCAACTTCCACCCGATGGTGCTGGCCATCGCCTGCGACGCCCTGCGGATCGCCGTCGCCCACGTCGGGCAGCTCAGCGACCGCCGGATGACCCACCTGTGGGAGGCGTTCTTCCGGCAGCTGGCCGGCCCACCGCCGACGGCGGCCCACGGCCTCGCGCTCCGCCCGCCGGCGGCCGCGGTGGTGGCCGAGCTGCGGCAGCTGGCGGCGCCGGCGACCCTCGACGTCCCGCCGCTGGACAACGGCGTGGAGGACCACGCCACCGGCGCGCCGCTCTCCGCCCGCACGGCCGACACCGCGCTGGGCCTGCTGGAGGACGTCCTCGCGATCGAGCTGCTGCTCGCCGCCGACGTCCTGGCGACGGCCCCGGAGGGGACGAGGCTCGGCGCGGGCACCGCCGCCGCGCTCGACCTGGTGCGGGAGGTGACCGCCGCGGCCGACCCGTACCCCGACGCCGTCCACCGCACCCTGCGGGAGCGGTTCCCCGGGGAGGTCAGGCGGGGGGAGTGAGCGCCGCGAGGGCCGCGGCCACCTCGTCGTCGCGCACGAACCCCAGCGCCAGCAGCCGGTGCACCAGCACGCCGCGGCGGGTCAGCCGCAGGTCGGCCGGCCGCAGCAGGGGCAGGGCGGCCCCGCCGGGACGCGGCTGTGCGGGCGGGGGGTCGACCAGGCCCGCGCGCTGCAGGTCGGTGAGGTCCTCGCGGGCGCCCCACGCCGTCCAGGCCCGCGGGTCGTCGGCGAGCGGGGTCATCGGCAACGGCAGCCGGTCGCGGCGGCCGACGCCGGCCAGCAGGGCCAGCTGCCGCCAGGTCAGGCCGGCGGCCAGCCGCAGCGCGCGCTCGACCAGCGCGCCGTCCAGGTCGGGGGAGGCGGCGACCTCGGCCAGCAGGTAGCCCAGGTGCCGCACCCGCCGCTCGTCTGCCGCGGCCCGGGCCGTCGCGACGACGGCCTCGGCGACCTCGTCGGCCGCCGACCGGCCGCCGGGGCGGGGTGCGAAGAAGTCGTCGTCGCGCACCTGCCGGCCGCTGCGGGACAGGGTCGCGCTGTGCTCGACGGCGAAGGCGAGGGCGGCGCCGGCGCGGGCGCGCTCCCGCGGGACGGGGAGCGCGGCGGCCTCGTCCGCGGCCGTCCGCAGGCACGCGGCCAGCCGCCCGTCGATCCGCACCGCGGGGGCGGGCTCGGCGGGGCCGGCGAACACCACCGCGGCCGCGGCCCGGCTCATCGATCCGGCGACCGACGCACCGGCCTCCAGCAGCGCGCGGCCGGTCGCGGAGGAGTCCTCGGTCGCAGTCACCCGGTGATCTTCTCCGGTCCGCCGCGGTCCGTGCACCCTCGGCGACCGCGGCCTCACCACAGGGGGGCAGCGACGGTGAGCACAACGGAACACGAGTTCAGCCCGGGAGCAACCGGCGGGGAACGCCGGCGCGCCACCGTTCCGGGACATGGCCGCTCCTCCGCGCACCTCCCCGCCGACGACCGCGCCGGTCGCCGCCCCACCCCGGTCCGGGCGCTGGATCGACGACTGGCGCCCGGAGGACCCCGCCTTCTGGGCGTCCACCGGCAAGACCGTCGCCCGGCGGAACCTGTTCTCCTCCGTCTTCTCGGAGCACGTGGGCTTCTCGATCTGGAGCCTGTGGTCGGTGCTGGTGCTGTTCCTGCCGGAGTCGGTCTACGGCATCGACCCCGCCGGCAAGTTCCTGCTCACCACGCTGCCCACGGCGCTGGGGGCCTTCGTCCGGCTGCCCTACACCTTCGCCGTCGCCACGTTCGGCGGCCGCAACTGGACGATCGTCAGCGCCTCGCTGCTGCTGGTCCCCACCGTCGCCACGGCGGTCGTCCTCGAGCCCGGCGTCTCCTACTCGACGCTGCTGCTCGTCAGCTGCCTGGCCGGCGTCGGCGGGGGGAACTTCGCCAGCTCGATGGCGAACATCAACGCCTTCTACCCCGACCGGCTCAAGGGCTGGGCGTTGGGCCTCAACGCCGGCGGCGGCAACCTCGGCGTCCCCGTCGTCCAGCTGGTGGGCCTGCTGGTGCTGGCGACGGCCGGGGCCGAGCACCCGCGGGTCATCCTGTGGGTCTACATCCCGCTCATCGTCGTCGCCGCCGTCGGTGCGGCGCTGCTGATGGACAACCTGACGACCGCGCGCAACCAGCCTCGGGCGATGCGCGAGGCCACCCGCGAGCCGCACACCTGGATCATGTCGTTCCTCTACATCGGAACGTTCGGGTCGTTCATCGGGTTCGGGTTCGCCTTCGGGCAGGTGCTGCAGAACCAGTTCACCGACGACTTCGCCACCCCGCTGGCCGCGGCGTCCCTCACCTGGCTGGGCCCGCTGCTCGGCTCGCTGATCCGGCCGCTCGGCGGCTCGCTGGCCGACCGCTTCGGCGGCGCGCGCATCACCTGCGCGACCTTCGTCGCGATGGCCGTCGGTGCGGCGATCGTGTGGACGGCCAGCCAGCTGGGGTCGCTGCCGCTGTTCGTCGTCGGCTTCGTGGCGCTGTTCGTGCTCAGCGGTATCGGCAACGGCTCGACCTACAAGATGATCCCGGCGATCTTCCGCACCCAGGCCCTGCAGCAGGTGGCCGCCGGCGGGGACAGCGCGGCCGCCGACCGGCACGCCCTGCGGATGTCCGGGGCGCTCATCGGCATCGCCGGAGCGGTCGGGGCCTTCGGCGGGGTGCTGGTCAACCTCGCCTTCCGCCAGTCGTTCCTCAGCACCGGCAGCGGGGACGGCGCCTACCTGGCGTTCATCGGCTTCTACGTGGCCTGCCTCGGGGTGACCTGGGTGGTCTACCTGCGCCCCGGGGCGGCGATGCGCGGCGTCTGAACCGCCCAGCGGAGTGGCCTGCGGGCCCCCGAGCGGGGCCCGCAGGGCCTCCGGAGGGGTCGCGGTCGGGCTCAGCGCAGCTCGGGGACGGCAACCGGCCGCGGTGGGAGGCCGGAGGCCGACAGTGGACACCGCCCCGCCGCTCAGACCGCCAGCCGGTAGCCGCGCTTGACGACGGTCTCCACCAGCGGGGCGCCCAGTGCCGCGCGCAGCCGGGTCACCGCCATCTCCACCGCGTGCTCGTCGCCCCCGCCGGGCAGCACCCGGACCAGCTCCGGCCGCGACAGCACCGTTCCCGGCCGGGCAGCCAGCGCCCGCAGCACCGCCATCGGGCCCGGCGCGAGCTCCACCAGCCGCCCGTCGACGACCGCGGCGTGCCCCCGCACCTGGACCTCGTGGTCGCCCACGCGCAGCACCGGGTCGCGCTCGGGCAGCCGGGCCACCACCTCGCGGGCCAGCGCGCCCAGCCGGGAGCGCTCCGGCTGCAGCGACCGGATCCCGGCGGCGGTCAGCGGTCCGGCGGTCACCGGACCCACCGCCACCGGCAGGACGCCGGAGGACAGCGCGGCCACCAGCTCCGCCCGCCGGCCCAGCTCGTCGGCGACCCCGAGCAAGCTGGCCGCGGCCGGCGCGCTGGTGAAGGTCACCGCGTCCACCCCGCGGGCCACGATCGTGCCCACCAGCCGGCGCACCGGGGCGACGTCCTCGGGCAGCACCCAGCGGTAGACCGGCACGGTCAGCACCTCGGCGCCGGTCGCGCGCAGCGCCTCGACGAAGTCCGGGAGGGGGTCGCCGTGCAGCTGGACGGCGATCCGCCGGCCCTCCAGCGGCCCCTCGGCGCCGGACAGCAGGTGCTCGAGGACCTCCGCCGAGGACTCCGACGCCGGTGACCACGCATCGACCAGCCCGCCGCCGCGGATCGCGCCACGGGCCTTGGGTCCCCGGGCGAGCACCCGGCTGGAGCGCAGGTGGTCCACCAGCGGCAGGTCCCAGGCCTCAGCCGCCTCCAGCCAGCCGCGGAACCCCACGCCGGTGGTCGCCACCACCAGCTCCACCGGCCGCTCGAGCACCGCGCGCGTGGCGGCCACCAGCTCGGCGTCGTCGGCGAGGGGCACGATCCGGATCGCCGGCGCGTGGACGACCCGCGCGCCGCGCCGGGCCAGCAGGGCGCCGAGCTCCTCCCGGCGGCGGGCCGCGGTCACCGCGACGGTGTAGCCGGCCAGCGGCAGGGGCTCGTCCGCGGGCGCGGGGGCGGGCAGGCGGTCCGTCACCACCCCATGGTGCGGGGTCGTCGTTGCGGGCGTGTGACGGGCCCGGGTGGGTCCGGGTGTCAGGACGGGGCCGGGGGCAGCCACCGGGCCAGCAGCACGCTGGCGTCGTCCTGCAGCAGCCCGCCCTGGTGGTCCAGGACGGCGCGCATGAGCCGCCGCGCGGTCTCGGGGGGCGGCTGCCCGGCGGCGACCTCCCGGGTGAGGAGGTCCGCCAGCCGGTCGTCGCCGAACCAGGCGCCCGCCGCGTCGCGGGCCTCGGTCACGCCGTCGGTGTGCAGCGCCAGCCAGTCCCCGGGCTGGAGCACCTCCTCGCCGACGGTGAGCGCGCCCGAGCCCAGCCCGAACGGCACCCGCCGCCCGCCGAGGAGGTGCTTGACCACCTTCCCCGTCCGCAGCAGCAGCGGCGGCGGGTGGCCGGCGTTGACGTAGCGCAGCCGCCCGCTGGCGACGTCGAGCTCGGCCAGCACCCCGGTGGCGAAGGCGCTGTCCGGGAAGGTCTCGGCGAGCACCTCGTCGATGACCCGGGCCTGCTCGAAGACGCCGCGGCCGTCGCGGCGCGCGCTGCGGTAGGCGGACAGGGCCGCGGCGGCCAGCAGCCCGGCCGGCAGCCCGTGGCCCATGGCGTCGACGATCGCCAGTGACACGGTCCCCTCCGACAGCGCGTAGTCGAAGGCGTCGCCGCCCACGTCGTAGGCGGGCTCGAGGAGACCGGCGAGGACGAAGGCGTCGCTGGCGGCGGTGAGCGGCGGCAGCTGTTGCCACAGCAGCTCCGCGGAGGGGGTGCGGGCCCGGGTCCGCCGCGCCGCCTCCAGGGCGTCGCCGTACTGCCCCATCGAGGCGACCAGGTGCCCCACCAGCCCGGCCAGCCACCGGCACTCGTCGCGCACGGCCGGGTCGTAGAGCTCGACCTCCGAGCCCACCCGCACCTCGAGGACGCCGACCCGCTCGGCGCCGTCCAGGATCGGCACCCACAGCCGCAGCGCGCCGTTCGCCTCCGACGGGAGCACCCGCGTCGCCTGGAACGCCCGTCCCGGCAGGGTGCCGTCGACGGTGAGGGGCTCGCCGCGGGTGGTGCCCGTCGAGGGGAGCGGCCACAACCGCCGTTGCTCGTGGTCGGCCACGTGGACGGTGACCCCCACGCCCATGGCCCGCCCGGCCTCGGCCGTGAGCGCCCCCAGCCGGTCCGGCGGCGCCGTGCGGGCGGCCTCCACCAGGTACAGCAGCGCCGCGAGCGGCCCGGTGGAGGGTCGGCGCCCGCGGACGGCGGAGCTGTAGGGGACCCGCCGCTGGCTGAACAGCTCGTCGAGCCGCTCGTTGACCGTGTGCGCCAGCACGTTGCGCTCGGCCGCCGGCAGCGACAGCAGCCCCTCGAGGTGGGCCTCGAGCTCCACCAGGTCGGCGTTGCCGCCGAGGGAGAAGTAGCGGGTCCACAGCTGCTCGAGCGTGAGGTCGGCCAGCTCGACGGCCGAGCGCAGCGCCCGACGGTGCTCGTCCTCGTCGGGGGCCGGCCCGGGCCCGTCCATCACCGTCTCCGGCGGACGGCGGAGTCGACGACCGCGCGGGCGACCTCGGGCAGCGTGCCGCTGTCCTCGCCGGAGCGGGCGACGAGCATGCCGAAGGCCACGTCGTCGCTGACGCCGTGGCGCGCCATCAGCACCCCCTTGGCCGTGCTGACCAGGTCCCGTGTGCCGATCGCCCGGCGCAGCCCCTCACTGAGCCGCCGGGCGCGCTCGTGGGTCTGCACGTTGGCGACGAGGATCGCCGCCTGCGCGGCGAACATCGCCAGCAGTTGCTCGCTGTGGGCGTCGAAGGTACCGGGCTCCTCGGCGTACACCTTGAGGGCGCCCAACGCGCTGTCCCCGGCGACCATCGGGGTGCTCAACGCCGACCGCAGGCCCAGCGGCAGGACGGCTCCGGACCACCGGGGCCAGCGCGGGTCGGTCGCCAGGTCGTCGACGCGGACCAGGCTCCGGCCCGCGGTGGCGGCCAGGCAGGGGCCCTCGTCCAGCTGGTACTGGAGGGCGTCGGCCTGCTCCACCCGGGGGGACGTCGACCCGGAGCTGCGGCGGCCGCGCTCGTCGATGACCGAGACGCCCGCCCCGACCGCTCCCGGCACGGTGTCGAGGGCCAGCGAGCTGACCAGGCCCAGGGCGGTGACCACCGTCTCCTCGGACAGCAGCAGCCCGGACATGCGGGCGAAGACAGCCGACAGCTCGTCGGCGAGGGGCAGGTCGATGGACCGGCTCTGGTGCACGCGCACCCCATCCGCTCGGCCGCTCGTCTCCGCCGGGTGCTGGACGGGACGGCAGCGCACCGTCAGCCTAGTCGCCCGGCCGCTCGGGCAGGTGGCTCTCCCGCGGGGGACGCCGTCCCGTCCACCCGGACGTCGGCGCGCTCGCGGGTGCCCTCCGCCGTGAAGAAGGCCGCCTCCGTGCGCTGCCACCGCCGCCACTCCGGCTCGAACGCGGCGCCGTCCCGGGCCAGCCCGCGCCTCAGGCGCACCTCCGGCGGGGCCTCCACCCAGATCCGCAGCACCGCCCACGGGTCGGCCGCCCGCGGACAGCTGCCGCACCCCTCGACCACCAGCACGTCGGTCGGCGGCAACGGCGTGGCGGAGGCCTCGAAGCGACCGGCGGCCCAGTCGAACCGGTGGTAGGCGCCCGGGCGCCCGGCGGCGAGCGGGCGCAGCACGCCGGCGGACAGCCGGGCGAACGCACCGGTCATCGTCCAGCCGGCGTAGAGGTCGTCCATGTGCACGACCGGCGCGTCCAGCCGGGTGGCCAGCCGGCCGGCCAGCGTCGTCTTGCCCGACCCGGCCGGCCCGTCCACGCACACGAGGCGGGTGCGGCCCAGCCGGGGGGCGGCCGCCCGCGCCCGGCCGGCCAGCACCGCGGCGGCGTCCTCCACGGCGGGCACTCTGCCAGCCGGCACCTGCCACCATGGGGGCGTGCCGCCGCCTCCGCCCCCGTCCTCGGTCTCCGCCGTCCCCCGCAGGTGGCGGCTGCTGTGCGCGGTCGTCGCCGCGGTCGTGGTCGCCGTCCTCACCTACGTCGGCGTGACGCTCGGCAGCGACGACTCGGGAGTGGTCCGCTACACGACCGCCGACCAGGTCGCGGTCGTCGGGCTGGGGCTGGTCTTCGGCGCGGGGATCCTGGCGCTGGGCCGCCCGCGGGTGGACGCCGACGCATCCGGCATCCGCGTGCGCAACCTGGTGGGGGAGCGGGCGGTGCCGTGGGCGGCGGTCCGCGCGATCCGGTTCGACGCCCGCTTCAAGTGGGCGACGGTGCTGCTGACCAGCGACGACGAGTTCGCCGTCCTCGCCCTGCAGGCAGCCGACGGCGAGCGCGCCGCGGCCGCCGTCGAGGGCCTGCGCGCGCTGCTCGCGGCCGACCGGGCCAAGCAGCCGGCGCCCCCGCCGCTGCTGTACGACGAGTGACCCCGGGACCCCGGGAATGACCAGGGGGCCCTCGGCGCTGTAGCATGGGCGTGCCTCCCCGCTACACCGAGGCGCGCGAACCACACAGCGGCCCCGCCCCGGGCCGCTGACCAAGAGGAGCCCGCTCCCACCTGGCGCCGTCACAGGCGCCCAGGTCCCCGGATCGCGGTGGACCGGCCCCGGCCGGTCGGCCGCGGCGCGCGCGAGCCACCGCTCGCGCACCCCGGAGAGTGGGCCCCGTGAGCACACCGCTCGCGGGGCCCTCGTCTTCTCCGGCATCCGGACGGGCGCGACTCCTCTCCGGGCAACAGCAGAGGAGAGGCCATCACCGAGCCCCGCATCAACGACCGTATCCGCGTCCCCGAGGTCCGCCTGGTCGGCCCCGAGGGCGAGCAGGTCGGCATCGTGCCGATCGGCGAGGCACTGCGCCTGGCCCAGGACTCGGAGCTCGACCTCGTCGAGGTCGCGCCCATGGCCCGGCCGCCGGTCGCCAAGCTCATGGACTACGGGAAGTTCAAGTACGAGTCCGCCCAGAAGGCCCGCGAGGCCCGGCGGAACCAGGCGCTCACCGTCATCAAGGAGATGCGGCTGCGCCTCAAGATCGACCCTCACGACTACGAGACCAAGAAGGGCCACGTCGAGCGCTTCCTGCGGAGCGGCGACAAGGTCAAGATCACCGTGATGTTCCGCGGCCGCGAGCAGTCCCGGCCGGAGATGGGCTACCGGCTGCTCCAGCGGCTGGCCGCCGACGTCGCCGAGCTGGGCGTCGTCGAGTCCAATCCGAAGCAGGACGGCCGCAACATGGTCATGGTGATCGCCCCGCACCGGAACCAGGCGGCGACCGACGCCTCCCGCCGCCACGCGAAGGCGGAGAAGCAGGCGGCCGAGGGCCAGAGCCCGCAGGGCTGAGGGAGGCCCCTCCTGCCCCCCGCCACGCGCACGCGCGGCGGGGCCTGCAGGGGGGCCGCCCACCGCACCACCGAGACGGCCGGCGCCGTCGCGGCAGTTGCACGCTGCCGCGCGGCGCCGACACACACGAACGAGGACCGAGGACATGCCGAAGCAGAAGACCCACAAGGGCACCGCGAAGCGCATCCGCGTGACGGGCAGCGGGAAGCTCATGCGCGAGCAGGCGAACAACCAGCACAAGTTCGAGCACAAGTCCTCGCGCCGCAAGCGCCGGCTCGACCAGGACCAGGTCATCTCGCCGGCCGACACCAAGAGCCTCAAGAAGCTGCTGGGCCTCTGAGCGCCCGTACTGACGAGAAGACAGGAGCACTCACGTGGCACGCGTGAAGCGGGCGGTCAACGCCCAGAAGAAGCGCCGGACGACCCTCGAGGCCGCCAGCGGCTACCGCGGTCAGCGGTCCCGCCTGTACCGCAAGGCCAAGGAGCAGATCCTCCACTCGGCCACCTACAACTACCGCGACCGCAAGGTGCGCAAGGGTGACTTCCGCAAGCTGTGGATCACCCGCATCAACGCCGCGGCGCGGCAGAACGACATGACCTACAACCGGTTCATGCAGGGCCTGAAGCTGGCCGGCATCGAGCTCGACCGCCGCGTGCTCGCCGAGCTCGCCGTCAACGAGCCCGCCGCCTTCGCCGCTCTCGTGGAGACCTCCCGCGCCGCCGTCGCCGCCGCGCCGGCCGGTGACCAGGCCGCCTGAGGCGCCGTACGCACCTCGCCGACGCCGACGCCGTCGGTGCCCGGTCCTCGCCGACCGGCACCGGCGGCGTCGGTGTGTCCGGGCCCGATGCTGGAGGAGGGGCGATGACCGAGCCGCTGACCGAGCGGTCCGCGCGGGTGGCGGCCGCGCGCAAGCTCACCCGCCGCGCCGGGCGGGACGCGGCAGGACTGTTCCTCGCCGAGGGGCGGCAGGCCGTCGCCGAGGCCCTCGCCGCGCCCGGCGGTGTCCGCGAGGTGTTCGTCACCGAGGCGGCCGCCGCCGCGCACGCCGACCTGCTGGCCGGGACGCCGGTGCCCGTGCGGCCGGTGACCGAGAAGGCCGCCGCGTCGCTGTCGGAGACGGTCACCCCGCAGGGGCTGGTCGCCGTCTGCGACCTCCGCGACGTGCCGGCCGACGCGGTGGTGGCCGCCCCGCCCTCCCTGGCCGTCGCCCTCGCCGAGCTGGCCGACCCCGGCAACGCCGGCACCGTGCTGCGCACCGCCGACGCGTGCGGCGCCGGTGCGGTGCTCTTCGGCGCGGGGTCGGCCGACCCCTACGGCGGCAAGGCGGTGCGCTCCAGCGCGGGCAGCCTCTTCCACGTCGACGTCGTCCGCCGGGCGTCGCTGCCGGAGGTGCTGCCCCGGCTGCAGGCCGCCGGCGTCACCGTGCTCGCCGCGGACGGCGGGGGTGAGGCCGCCCTGGACGAGGTCGCCGCCGCCGGCCGGCTGGCCGGCCCCGTCGTCTGGCTGTTCGGCAACGAGGCCCGCGGCGTCCCGGCGGAGCTCGCCGCGCTCGCCGACGCGCGGGTGCGCATCCCCATGCGCGGCCGGGCGGAGAGCCTCAACCTGGCCGCCGCCGCGGCGATCTGCCTCTACACGACCCAGCTGGCCCAGTACTAGGACCCCGCTGCCCCCCGCCACTCGCAGGCTCGCGGCGAGCCCCTGCAGCGGGGCCGCCGCTGTCCCCCGCACTCGCAGGCTCGCGGCGGGCCCCACAGCGGGACCGATCAGCGGCGCCGCGGTGTCAGCGGTCGGCGGTCGGCGTCGCCGGTCGCTCGTACCGGCGCAGGGCGGCGGTCCGGAGCAGGTCGGCGAAGTCCGCGCCGTCCTCGGGGAACACGCTGACGCCCACCCGCACCCCGGCCGGCAGCTCTCCGCCGGCGACCCGCACCGGCCCGCGCACGGCCTCCAGCAGCGCGCCGGCGATCCGGCGCGCCTCCTCCCCGGCGGTCCGCGGGTCCAGCTCGCGCAGCGCGACCACGAGCTCGTGGCCGCCGAGCCGGCCCACCAGGTCCCGCCGGCGCAGGACCGCCCGCACCCGCTCCGCCACGGCGCACAGCAGGTCGTCACCGGCGCCGTGGCCCCACATGCCGTTCGCCGCGATGACGCCGTCGACGTCGACGAGGAGCAGGGCGAGCGCGTCGTCGCCGGCCCGGGCGCTCCAGATCGCCGTCTCGACCTCCTCGGCCAGCCGCCGCCGGTCGGGCAGCCCGGTCAGCGGGTCGGTGCCGGCCAGCTCCTGCAGGCGGGCGCGGTAGCCGGAGGCGCGGTCGCGCTCCCGGGCCAGCGCGCGCTCGGCCTCCACCCGCGCGGTCACGTCGACCTGGACGCCGATGTACTGCGCGACCTCGCCGTCCGGGCCGGGGACCGGGGTCAGGTGCAGCTCGTTCCACCACGGCGTCCGGTCCGGCCCGCGGTGGTTGAGCACGGTGACCCGGCACTCCTCGCCCGCGGCCACCGCCCGGCGGACCTCGGCCACGGCGGCCGGGTCGGTGTCGGTGCCCTGCAGGAAGCGGCAGTTGCGGCCGAGCACCTGCTCGCGCGGGAGCCCGGCGAGCCGCTCGAAGGCCGGGTTGACGTAGACCAGCGGCTGGTCGGGGAGCCGGACGTCGACGATCGAGATCCCGCTGGGCAGCGCCTCCAGGGCGCGGTGGAGCAGGTCGTCGGCCGCCGGCAGGCCGGAGGGGACGGTGCCCGGCGGCGGGACCGCGGCGGCGGGGGCGACCGACCAGGCCGGGACGCCGGGCCGCGGCGCCACCCGGGCCAGCAGCGCCACGCAGGCCCGGACGACGGTGTCGCGGTCGTAGGTCAGCGCGTAGGCGAACCGCCGCTGCTCGTCGGGGCCGTCGTCGCCGAGGTCGCGGGCGAGCAGCGCCGCGGCGAAGTGCGGGCCGACGACGGCGACGTCCCACTCGCCGCGGACGGGGTCGGCCGGGTCGAGCGCGGCGCCGCGCACGCCGGGGAGGGGCTCCACCGGCAGGTCCTCGCCCAGGGCGCAGACGAAGCCGGTCCGCTCCACCAGGTCGCGGTAGCGCAACGAGGTCGCGGGGGTGAAGTGGCGGGCCTCCTGGAAGGTGGCGGCCACGACCGACGCCGGGCCCAGGCGCAGCGCCTCCCGCTCGAGCTGCTTGGACAGCTCGATGAGCAGTGCCTTGGGCGCCTGGCGCAGGCGCACGCCGTCGGGCAGGCAGGCGAAGGGGGAGACGGCGGCGTCCTCGGTGACGCTGTCCGGCCGCTGCGAGGGCAGGTCCAGCGCGCGCGTCGGTGCGCCGGGCACCGGGCCGGGGCCCGGGCGGCCGAACAGCCAGCCCTGGCCGAGGGTGGCGCCCAGGGCGCGGGCCATGCCCAGCTGGTCGGCGTCCTCGATGCCCTCGGCGAGCACCACCGCGCCGGTGCGCTCGGCGTGCGCGTTGACCGCGTTCATGATCTCGGCGATCTGGGGGCTGGGCCGCTCCTGCACCAGCCGCAGGTCGAGCTTGACCACGTCGGGGCGCAGCAGCGGCATGAAGGCCAGCGACATCGGCTCGGCGCCGACGTCGTCCACGGCGACGCCCCAGCCGACCGACCGCACCCGCTCGACGGTGCGCAGCAGCTCCGCCGGCCGGGTGGCCAGCGCGCGCTCGGTGATCTCCAGGACCACCCGCAGCCCGCCCGGCGCCGCCGACGCGATGCCGAGCAGCTCCTCCATCGGCGCGCGGTCGAGGACCTCGGGCTCGACGTTGACGAACAGGGTCAGCGGTGCGGTCAGCCCCTGCGCGAGCGCGCCGTGCAGCGCCGCGGCGCGGCAGGCGGCGTCGAGCTCGGCCAGCCGGCCGGCCGCCCGCGCGGCGGCGAACAGGGCGTCGGGCCGTTCCAGCGGGCCCTCCGGACCCCGCGCCAGGGCCTCGTAGGCGACGACGGACCCGGAGTCGAGGTCGACGATGGGCTGGAAGACGCTGCGGACGTCGCCGTGCCCGAGCACGTCGTCGATCGTGGTCCGGGTCGCGGCCGTAGAGGTTCCCACGCCTCCGTCATCGGACACGGCCGTCCCGTCGATGAGCCGGGACGGCGTCCCCTCATCCCATCGGAGGACGTCAGGCGGGCAGCGCGATGAGGACGACGGCGGCGCCGGCGGCGGCCAGCCCGGCGACCTGCGTGCCGGCCAGCCGCTCCCGGAGCACCACCTGGGCCAGGACGACGGTGCTCACCGGGTACAGCGAGGCGAGCACGCCGGTGATGGCCAGCTGCCCCTGCTGGGTGGCGAGGAGGAACAGCGCGTTGGCCGTCATGTCGCCGAGGCCGGCCACCAGCACGATCGGCAGCGCGGCCCGGGGCACCAGCAGCGACTGCCGCGTCGACAGCGCCAGGACGACGACCAGCGCCACCGAGACCACCCGGGCGCCGACCAGCGGGCTGAGCTCGGCGGCCTCCCGCGTCCGGTCGAGGAGCACGAAGAACAGGCCGAAGCCGGCGCCGGCGGCCAGCGCGGGCACCAGGCTGGACGGGCGGGCCCGGCGCAGCGAGCCCAGGCCCTCCTCGGCGGCCACCAGGACGACGGCGACCAGCGCGAGCCCGATGCCGACCACCGCCCACCACGCCAGGCGCTCGCCGAAGCCGAGGCCGACCACCACCGGCAGCGCCGCGGCCGACACCGCCGTCACCGGGGCCACGACGCTCATCACGCCCGCGGCCAGCGCCCGGTAGAAGAGGACCAGCCCGGCGGCACCGGCCACGCCGGCGGTGGCGCCCCACAGCAGGTCGGCGGGCGTCGGGTCGCCGCCGAGCCAGGGCAGCAGGAACAGCAGCGCGGTCAGCCCCGCGGCCTGCGAGAGCGCGACGACGGCGAACGCGGTCGCCCGCCGGGAGGCCAGGCCGCCGCAGAAGTCGGCCATCCCGTAGACCACCGCGCTGGCCAGCGCCAGCAGCACCGCCACAGCAGACCCTCCGCCCCGGCACGCTCGGCGCGCACCCCGCCCCGGTTCTAGCACCCGCCGCGCGGCCGGATCCGGCTCCCGCGGCAGGTCGGCAGGACTCCTCGCCTCGTTGGCCGGGGCCGCGCGGTCGCCGTCCACCGAGTCCTGCGGTCTCGTGGCCATCAGCCGCCGATGGCCCCGAGATCGCAGGACTCGGCGCTCGGGCGGGCACCGGTGCACGCGTGCGGCAAACCCGTGCGCGACGCAGCGGGGCCGACGGGCAGAATGGCCTCCCGTGTCTGGCGCCAACGACCCCTACGACCCCAAGCAGGTCGCCGCGCTCTCCGCCGAGGCCCTCGAGGCCGCGGTCGCCGAGGCCCTGGAGGCGTTCGCGGAGGCCAATGACCTCGAGGCGCTCGCCGCCGTCCGGCCGGCCCACCTCGGCGACCGGGCGCCGGTGCTGCTGGCCCGCCGCGAGCTGGGCGCGCTGCCGCCGGCGGCGCGGTCCGACGCCGGGAAGCGGGTGAACGCCGCCCGGGTCGCCGTCAGCGACGCCTACGCCGCCCGCCTCGCCGAGCTCGAGGCCGAGCGCGACGCCCGGGTGCTGGCCGAGGAGCGGGTCGACGTCACGCTGCCCTGGGACCGCACGCCCCGCGGCGCCCGGCACCCGCTCACCACCCTCACCGAGCGGATCGCCGACGTCTTCGTGGGCATGGGCTACGAGGTCGCCGACGGCCCGGAGGTCGAGGCCGAGTGGCTGAACTTCGACGCGCTCAACATCGGCCGCGACCACCCGGCGCGCACGATGATGGACACCTTCTTCATCGCGGGCGGGCGGGACCAGGACGAGGACTCCGGCCTGGTGCTGCGCACGCACACCAGCCCGGTGCAGGCCCGCACGATGCTCTCGCGCACCCCGCCGATCTACGTCGTCGCGCCCGGCCGCGTGTACCGCACCGACGAGCTCGACGCGACGCACACCCCGGTCTTCCACCAGATCGAGGGCCTGGCCGTCGACCGCGGGCTGACCATGGCCCACCTGCGCGGCACGCTCGACCAGCTCGCCCGCACGCTGTTCGGCGCCGACGCGGTGACCCGCTGGCGGCCGTCGTACTTCCCCTTCACCGAGCCGTCGGCGGAGTTCGACGTCTGGTTCCCCGAGCACCGCGACGGCCCCCGCTGGGTCGAGTGGGGCGGCTGCGGGATGGTCAACCCCCGGGTGCTCATCGCCTGCGGCGTCGACCCCGAGGAGTACAGCGGCTTCGCCTTCGGCCTGGGCATCGAGCGCGCCCTGCAGTTCCGCTCGGGCGTGGGCGACATGCGCGACATGATCGAGGGCGACGTCCGGTTCACCACGGCGTTCGCCGCGGAGCAGTGACCGCCGTGCCCGCGACCACCGACACCACCACCAGGACGGAGCAGCAGTGAGGGTCCCCATCGGCTGGCTGGCCGAGTACGTCGACCTGCCCGGGGGCATCGCCGTCGAGGACCTCGACACCGCCTTCGTGCGGCTGGGCCTGGAGGTCGAGGAGATCCACCGCCCGGAGGAGGTCACCGGGCCGCTCGTCGTCGGCCGCGTGCTGGAGATCGAGGAGCTGACCGGCTTCAAGAAGCCGATCCGCTTCTGCCAGGTCGACGTGGGGGAGCCCGAGCCCCGGGGCATCGTCTGCGGCGCCCGCAACTTCGCCGCCGGTGACGCGGTGGTCGTCGCCCTGCCCGGGGCCGTGCTGCCCGGCGGCTTCGCGATCGCCTCGCGGAAGACCTACGACCGGATCTCCGACGGGATGATCTCCTCGGCCCGGGAGCTCGGGATCGGCGAGGACCACACCGGCATCCTGGTGCTGGGCGACGACGCCCCCGCCCCGGGCACCCCGGCGGGTCCGGTGGTCGGCCTCGACGACGTCGTCATCGAGTTGGCCGTCACCCCCGACCGCGGCTACTGCCTGTCCATGCGCGGCATCGCCCGCGAGATGGGCACCGGCCTGGGGGTCGACTGGCGGGACCCGGGCGCGGCCACCCCGCCGGCCTGGTCGGGCGAGCCGGCCTGGCAGGTCTCCGTCGCGGACGCCGACCGCTGCGACCGGTTCTCGATGATCGCGCTGGAGGGCCTGGACCCCACCGCGCCCAGCCCCTGGTGGCTGCGCCGCCGGCTGGCGCAGTCCGGCGTCCGCAGCATCTCGCTCGCCGTCGACGTCACCAACTACGTGATGCTCGAGCTCGGCCAGCCGATGCACGCCTTCGACCGCGACCGGGTGCAGGGCCCGATCGTCGTCCGGCGGGCCCGTGAGGGGGAGCGGCTCACCACCCTCGACGGCGCCGACCGCGCCCTCCACCCCGACGACCTGCTCATCACCGACGACTCCGGCCCGATCGGCCTGGCCGCGGTCATGGGCGGGGCCTCCACCGAGATCGGCGACGGGACGACCAGCGTGCTGCTCGAGGCGGCCCACTGGGAGCCGACCGGGGTGGCCCGCACCGCCCGCCGGCACCGGCTGCCCAGCGAGGCGGCCAAGCGCTTCGAGCGCGGTGTCGACCCGGAGATGACCATGGTCGCGCTGGCCCGCGCCGCGGCGCTGCTCGGGGAGTACGGCGGCGCCCGCGTCGTCGGCACGCCGGTGGACGTCGACACCCGCGGCCCGCGGCCCGCCATCGCCCTTGACCCGGGGCTGCCCGGCCGGGTCGCCGGCGTGCCCTACCCGGCCGCGCAGGTGACCGAGCTGCTGGCCACGGTCGGCTGCACGGTCGACGGGGACGCCGGGCCGCTGGCGGTCACCCCGCCACCGTGGCGCCCCGACCTCACCGACCCGGCCGACCTGGTCGAGGAGGTCGTCCGGCTGGCCGGCTACGACGACGTCCCGTCGGTGCTGCCCACCGCGCCGCCCGGCCGCGGGCTCACCGAGACCCAGCGCCGCCGCCGCGCGATCGGCCGCAGCCTCGCCGAGGCCGGCTACGTCGAGGCGCCGTCCTACCCGTTCGTCGGGACCGCCGTGCTCGACGCCCTGGGCCTCGCCGAGGACGACCCCCGCCGCGAGGTCGTCGTCGTCCGCAACCCGCTGTCGGAGGAGGAGCCGGCGCTGCGCACGACGCTGCTGCCGGGCCTGCTGGCAGCACTGGCCCGCAACCTCTCCCGGGGGCAGCGCGACCTGGCCCTGTTCGAGCACGGTGCGGTCTTCCCCGGCGGGGAGCGCAGCGCCGCTCCGCTGCCGGGGGTCGACCGGCGTCCGGACGACGAGACGCTCGCCGCGCTGCTCGCTGCGGTGCCCGCCCAGCCGTGGCACGTCGGCGTGGCGCTGGCCGGCAACCGCGAGCCCCGCGGCTGGTGGGGACCGGGCCGCCCGGCGGTCTGGGCCGACGCGGTGGAGGCCGCGCGCCGGGTGGCGGCCGCCGCCGGCGTCGAGCTGACCGTGCGCGCGGGGGAGCGGGCGCCCTGGCACCCCGGGCGCTGCGCCGAGCTGCTGGTGGGTGACCGGGACAACGGCTACCGGACGGTGGGCCACGCCGGGGAACTGCACCCGCGGGTGTGCGCCGCCCTGGACCTGCCGGCCCGCACCGCGGTCATGGAGCTCGACGTCGACGCGCTGCCGCCGGCCCCGGTGCCGGTCGGCCCGCGCGTGTCCACCTTCCCGCCGGTGCTGGTCGACGTCGCGCTCGTCGTCCGCGACGACGTGGCCGCCGCGGAGGTGGACGCCGCCCTGCGCGCGGGCGCCGGCGAGCTGCTGGAGTCGCTGCGGCTCTTCGACGTCTACAGCGGACCGCCGGTGCCCGCGGGGTCGCGCTCGCTGGCCTACGCGCTGACCCTCCGCGCACCCGACCGCACCCTCACCAGCGAGGAGGCCACCGCGGTGCGCGACGCCGCGGTGGCCTCCGCCGCCGACCGGACGGGAGCACACCTCCGTGCGTGACGAAGGACCCCCTGCCCCCCGCCACTCGCAGGCTCGCAGCGAGACCCTGCAGGGGGCCGGCGGAACCGGGGACGGGGTCGCTGGACTCCACGGCACCGTCGCGCTGGTGACGGGGGCCGGGACCGGCATCGGCCGGGACCTCGTGCGGGGCCTGGCCGAGCGCGGCGCCACGGTGGCGGGCCTGGCCCGCGGTGCCGACCGCCTGGCCGCGGCGATGGACGAGGTCGCGGCGGCCACCGGGGCGCGCACCCTCGCCGTCGCCGCCGACGTCACCGACCGGGCGGCGGTGGAGGACGCCGTCGGACGGGTCCGGGAGGAGGCCGGCCCGGTCGACCTGCTGGTCAACAACGCCGGCCTCATCGACGCCGCCGAGGAGCCGCTGTGGGAGGCCGACCCGGACCAGTGGTGGGACGTCGTGTCCAGCCACATCCGGGGCGCGTTCCTCCTCAGCCGCGCCGTCGTGCCGTGGATGGTGCTGCGCAACCGGGGCCGGGTCGTCAACCTGGCCAGCGGGATGAGCGTGCAGCCCCGCCCGGAGTACTCCGCCTACTCGGTGGCCAAGACCGGTCTGATGCGGGTCACCGAGGCGCTGCACGACGCGCTCGAGGGCACCGCCGTCCGCGCCTTCGACGTCGCACCCGGCGTGGTCCGCACCGACATGACCGCGCGGATGCCCATCCACCGCGACCGCACCGACTGGACCGAGCCCGACCGGGTCGTGGCGCTGGTCTGCGCCATCGCCGCCGGTGAGCTGGACGCGTGGTCGGGCCGCTTCCTGCGGGCCGGGGTCGACGACCCCGCCGTGCTGCGGGGGATCACGCCGGACGGCGCCGCACGGCAGCTGCGGCTGCGCCCCTACGGGGAGGGCGACCCGCTGGCCTGAGCCGGCCGGTGCAGCGCCACCCCGGCGACGACGAGGGCGACCCCGAGCGCCTCCCGCGCGTCGGGCACCTGCGCCAGGACGACGACCCCGATGACGGTCGCCGCTGCCGGCAGCAGGGAGACCAGGAGGGCGTAGGTCGCCCGCGGCAGGCGGGCCATGGCCAGCTGGTCGCAGACGTAGGGGACCACCGAGGAGGCGATCCCGACGCCGAGACCGGCCAGCAGGGCGACCGGGTCGGAGAACGCCGGTGCCGCGCCGGCGATCCCGACCGGGGTGGCCACGACCGCGGCCGCGAGCATGGCCAGCGCCAGCCCGTCGACCCCGGCCAGGCGGTCGGTGCGGGCGACCCGGTGGCCCAGGACGACGTAGCCGGCGAACAGCACCGCGTTGGCGGCGGCGAACGCGACACCGGCCGCCTCGCCCGCCAGCCGCACGTGGGTCAGCAGCGCGACCCCGCCCACGGCTCCTGCCAGGGCGGCCAGGTTGCGCCCGGTGCGGGCCCCGGCGGCGGCGAGGAGCACCACGGGGAGGAACTCGATCGCGGCCACCGTGCCGAGTGGCAGGCGGTCGACGGCCAGGTAGAAGCAGCAGTTCATCCCCGCGAGCAGCGCGCCCCAGGCGGCCAGCA
Organism: Geodermatophilus sp. SYSU D00697; assembly: GCF_054050175.1. NCBI lineage: Bacteria > Bacillati > Actinomycetota > Actinomycetes > Geodermatophilales > Geodermatophilaceae > Geodermatophilus > Geodermatophilus sp. SYSU D00697. The sequence goes on along the minus strand of NZ_JBJGYV010000022.1, from coordinate 10,964 downwards.
GCCGGCAGGTCGCCCCGTCCAACCCCCGCAGGCAGCGCCACGGCCGCCGCCAGAGGCCGAGGACCAGGGCAGCGCTGGTGATCCGCAGCCAGGCCACGCCCAGCACGTCGACCCGCGCGAACAGCAGGACCGCCCAGGCCGGGCCGAGGTAGTGGAACACCGCGCTGACGAGGAACCACACGTGCGGCGGGAGCCGTGTCGAGGTCGGCGGCGGAGCCGGTCGTGCCATGCGACGAGCCTCGGAGGCGGGAGGGCCGGACACCAGGCGCGATCGAAGGCCAGGATGGGCCGGTGCCGTCGGGTCGCGCCCCCAGGATCCGTCTCGACCTCCCGGACGGGAGGTCGGTGCTCGACGACGTCAACCGGGAGCTCCTGCGGCTGCTCGAGCAGGACCCGCGGTGCAGCGCCGCCGAGCTGGCCCGCCGGGTCGGGATGTCGCCGCCGGCCGTCCGCGAGCGGATCGCCCGCCTCGAGGGGACCGGCGTGATCCGGGGCTACCGGGTGGACGTCGACCCGGCGGCCCTCGGGCTGCCCGTCACGGCGTGGGTGCGGATCAGGCCGGGACCGGGGCAGCTGCCGCGGATCGCCGACCTCGCCGCGCGGGTGCCCGAGGTCGCCGAGTGCCACCGCGTCTCCGGGGAGGACTGCTTCCTGCTGCGGGTGCACGTGCCGTCGGTCGCGGCCCTCGAGGACGTGCTCGACCAGTTCCTGCTGCACGGGCAGACGACCACCTCGATCGTCGTCGCGACCCCCGTCCCGCCCCGGGCCCCGGCGCCGGGTCCCGCCACCCGCGGTGCCGGGCCCCCGCTCGCCTGACCGGCGCACGCCGCCCTGGACCCGAGTGAACGTTCATGCACAGCCGTGTATGGTCATGCATCGTGGACACAGGGCAGACGTGGACGGTCGGGGTCACCGGCGCCACCGGGTACGCGGGAGGAGAGGTGTGCCGGCTGCTGGCCGGGCACCCGAGCCTGCGGTTGGCCGGGGTGCACGCCAATTCCAGTGCCGGCCGACGCCTCGGTGAGCTGCAGCCCCACCTGCTGCCCTTCGCCGACCTCGAGGTCCGGCCCAGCGACGCGGCCGACCTGGCCGGCTACGACGTCGTCGTCCTGGCGCTGCCGCACGGGGAGTCGGCCGCGATCGCCGCGCAGCTGCCCGCGGACACGCTGGTGATCGACTGCGGCGCCGACCACCGGCTCAACGACCCGGCGGCCTGGGCGCGCTGGTACGGGGGCGAGCACGCCGGATCCTGGCCCTACGGCCTGCCGGAGCTGCCCGGCCAGCGCGAGCAGCTCGCGGGCGCCCGGCGGATCGCCGTCCCCGGCTGCTACCCGACCTCGGTCACCCTCGCGCTGGCCCCCGCGCTGGCCGCCGGGCTGGTCGAGCCCGACGTCGTCGTGGTCGCCGCCTCCGGCACCTCCGGCGCGGGCAAGTCGGCCAAGCCGCACCTGCTCGGCAGCGAGGTCATGGGCTCGGTCAGCGCCTACGGCGTCGGCGGGGTGCACCGGCACACGCCGGAGATGGTGCAGAACCTCTCCCAGGCCGCCGGCGCCCCGGTGACCGTGAGCTTCACCCCGACCCTGGTGCCGATGAGCCGGGGCATCCTCGCCACCTGCTCGGCGCCGCTGACCGCCGGCACGGACGCCGCCGGGGCCCGGGCCGCGTACGAGAAGGCCTACGCCGACGAGCCGTTCGTGCACCTGCTCCCGGAGGGCCAGTGGCCCACGACGGCGCAGGTGCTCGGGGCCAACACCGTCGCGCTGCAGGTCGCGGTCGACGCCGACGCCGCCCGGCTGGTCGTGATCGCCGCCGTCGACAACCTGACCAAGGGCACCGGGGGAGCGGCGGTCCAGTGCGCCAACCTCGCCCTCGGCCTGCCCGAGACCACCGGTCTCCCGGTCGTGGGGGTGGCCCCGTGAGATCACCCCACGAAGACGCTCCGCTGGCGCTCCACGTCTCCGCGGGGGCCCCGGCATGAGCACGACCGCCCCGCAGGGCTTCCGGGCTGCCGGCGTCGCCGCCGGCCTCAAGAGCAGCGGCGCCCACGACGTCGCCCTGGTCGTCAACGACGGCCCGGACGACGCCGCGGCCGCCGTCTTCACCACCAACCGCTTCCCGGCCGCGCCGGTGCAGTGGAGCCGGCAGGTCCTCTCCACCGGCCGGGCGAAGGCGGTCGTGCTGAACTCCGGCGGCGCCAACGCCTGCACCGGTGCCGAGGGCTTCCAGGACACCCACGCGACCGCCGAGCACGTCGCCGCCGAGCTCGGCATCGGCGCGATCGACGTCGCCGTGGCCTCCACCGGCCTGATCGGCGTCCGGCTGCCGATGGACCGGCTCACCGCCGGGGTCACCGCCGCGGCGAAGGCGCTCAGCGCCGAGGGCGGCCAGGACGCCGCGCTGGCGATCATGACCACCGACAGCGTCCCGAAGACGACGGTGCAGGTCCGCGACGGCTGGGCGGTCGGCGGCATGGCCAAGGGAGCGGGCATGCTCGCGCCGAGCCTCGCCACGATGCTCGTGGTCCTCACCACCGACGCGGTCGTCCCGGCCGACGTCCTGCAGACGGCGCTGGCGCGGGCCACGAGCGTCAGCGTCGAGCGGGTCGACTCCGACGGGTGCCTGTCCACCAACGACACGGTCATCGTCATGAGCAGCGGCGCCAGCGGCATCACCCCCGGCGCCGAGGAGGTCACCGAGGCGCTCACCGCCGCCGCCACCGACCTGGCGATGCAGCTGCTCGCCGACGCCGAGGGCTCGACCAAGGACATCGCGATCACCGTCCGCAACGCCGCCAGCGTCGAGGACGCCCTCACCGCCGGCCGGGCCTGCGCCCGCAACAACCTGCTCAAGACGGCGTTGTTCGGCAACGACCCCAACTGGGGCCGGGTGCTCGCCGCGATCGGCACCACCGACGCCGCCTTCGAGCCCGACCGGGTGGACGTGACGATCAACGGCGTCACCGTCTGCCGGGGCGGCGCGATCGGCGACCCGCGCGAGGGCGTCGACCTCACCGGCCGGGCGATCACCATCGACGTCGACCTCCGGGCGGGTACCGACGAGGCGACGATCTGGACCAACGACCTGTCCCTCGCCTACGTCCACGAGAACTCGGCCTACTCGACATGAGCGACCTCGACATGAACGACGCAGCACCCCAGGACCCCACCCCGCCCGACGTCCGGGTCGACGAGCTCCGGCCGCCGCGCACCATCGGCACCCGGCGGGTCATGCGCACCTACGACCCCGAGGGGGACCGGCAGAAGGTCGCCGTCCTCACCGGCGCGCTGCCGTGGCTCAAGGAGTTCCACGGCAACGTCGTCGTCGTGAAGTACGGCGGGCACGCCATGGTCGACGAGGAGTGCCGCCGGGCCTTCGCCGAGGACATGGTGTTCCTGCGGACCTGCGGGATCCACCCGGTCGTCGTGCACGGCGGTGGCCCGCAGATCACCGAGATGCTCGGCCGGCTGGGCATCGAGAGCGAGTTCCGCGGCGGCCTGCGGGTGACCACGCCCGAGACGATCGACGTCGTCCGGATGGTGCTCACCGGCCAGGTCACCCCGGAGGTCGTCGGGCTGGTCAACCAGCACGGCCCGCTGGCCGTCGGCCTCTCCGGGGAGGACGGCGGACTGTTCACCGCCGCCCGCACCCACGCCCTGGTCGACGGCCGCCCGGTCGACGTCGGGCTGGTCGGGGACGTGGTCGCCGTCGACCCCGCCCCGGTCACCGCGCTGCTCGAGGCCGGGCACATCCCGGTGGTCGCCACCGTCGCCCCGGACGCCGACGGCGTCGTGCACAACGTCAACGCCGACACCGCCGCGGCCGCGCTCGCCGTGGCGCTGGGGGCGGTCAAGCTCGTCGTCCTCACCGACGTCGAGGGGCTCTACGCCGACTGGCCCGACCGGGACTCGCTGGTGCAGCAGATCGACGCCGCCGAGCTGGCGGAGATCCTGCCCACCCTGGACGCCGGGATGGTCCCGAAGATGACCGCCTGCCTGCGGGCGGTCAACGGCGGGGTCAAGCGGGCGACCGTGGTCGACGGCCGCGCGCCGCACGCCCTGCTGCTGGAGATGTTCACCACCGAGGGGACCGGGACGATGGTCGTCCCGGCCGCCGACTCGGACACCGCGCACCGGGAGGAGCCGGCATGACCCGCACTGAGGAGCTGGCCACCCGCTGGTCGGCCGTGATGATGGGCAACTACAGGACCCCGCCGATCGCGCTCGCACGCGGCGCCGGCGCCACCGTCTGGGACGTCGACGGCCGCGAGTACACCGACCTGCTGGGCGGCATCGCCACGACGATCCTCGGCCACGCCCACCCGAAGGTCGTCGAGGCGATCACGCGGCAGGCGCAGACCCTCGGCCACGTCTCCAACCTGGCGATGCACGAGCCGGGCGTGGCCCTGGCCGAGCGGCTGCTCGAGCTGGCCGGCCGGCCCGGCCGGGTGTTCTTCTGCAACTCCGGCGCCGAGGCCAACGAGGCCGCGTTCAAGATCAGCCGGCTGACCGGCCGGCCCGAGGTGATCACCGCGGAGGGCTCCTTCCACGGCCGCACGATGGGCGCGCTGGCCCTCACCGGCCAGCCGGGCAAGGCCGACGCGTTCGCCCCGCTGCCCGGCGGCGTCCGGTTCGTGCCCTACGGGGACGGCGACGCGCTGGCCGGTGCGGTCTCCGACCGGACGGCGATGGTGCTGCTCGAGCCGATGCTGGGGGAGGGCGGCGTGCTGCCCGCGCCCGCCGGGTACCTCTCGGCCGCGGCGCGGACCGCGCGGGAGGCCGGCGCGCTGTTCGCCGTCGACGAGGTGCAGACCGGCACCGGCCGCACCGGCCACTGGTTCGCACACCAGGCCGACGGGCTGCAGCCCGACGTCGTCACGCTGGCCAAGGCCCTCGGCGGCGGGCTGCCGATCGGTGCCACCCTGGCCTTCGGCGAGGCGGCCGACCTCATGACCGCCGGGTCGCACGGCTCCACGTTCGGGGGCAACCCGATCGCCGCGGCGGCCGCGCTCGCGGTGCTCGACACCATCCGCGACGAGGGGCTGCTCGAGCGGGCCAAGGAGATCGAGCACCGGTTCACCGCCGGCATCGAGGGCCTCGGCTGCGCCGGGGTGGCCCGGGTCCGCGGCCGGGGCGCGCTGCTGGGCGTCGTCCTGACCGCGCCGGTCGCCGGGGCGCTGGAGGCGGCGCTGCGGGACGCCGGCTTCCTGACCAACGCCGTCGCCCCGGACGTGCTGCGGCTGGCGCCGGCCCTGGTGCTGACCGACGCGCAGGTCGACGCGTTCGTCGCCGCACTGCCGGCCGCGCTCGACACCGCACTCCAGGAGACGGGCCAGTGAGGACGACGGTCGAGCGGGCATCGCAGGGAACGCCAGCGACCGAGGCGCGGAACGAGACCGGAGCCGACCAGTGAGCACAGTGACCCTCCGGCACTTCCTCAAGGACGACGACCTCACGCCGGCCGAGCAGGCCGAGGTGCTGGCACTGGCCGCGGAGCTCAAGCGCACGCGGCACACCGCCGAGGCACCCACCCCGCTGGCCGCACCGAACGGAGTCCCGCGGACCGTCGCGGTGCTGTTCGACAAGCCCTCCACCCGCACCCGGGTGTCGTTCTCGGTGGGCGTCGCCGAGCTCGGCGGCTACCCGCTGGTGATCGACGCGGGCTCCAGCCAGCTGGGCCGTGGCGAGCCGGTCGAGGACACCACCCGCGTGCTGGACCGGCAGGCCGCCGCCATCGTGTGGCGCACCTTCGGCCAGGACCGCATCGAGGCGATGGCCTCGGTCAGCCGGGTGCCGGTGGTCAACGCGCTCACCGACGAGTACCACCCGTGCCAGATCCTGGCCGACCTGCAGACCGTCGCCGAGCGCAAGGGGGCCCTCGCCGGGCTCACGCTGACCTACCTCGGCGACGGCGCCAACAACATGGCGCACTCCTACCTGCTCGGCGGCGCCACCGCCGGCATGCACGTCCGCATCGGCTCCCCGGAGTCGTTCCAGCCGTCCAAGGAGGTGCTCGAGCGCGCCGAGGAGATCGCCGCGGGGACCGGCGGCTCGGTGCGGTGGACCGCCGACGCCGCGGCCGCCGCCACGGGCGCCGACGTCCTGGTCACCGACACCTGGGTCTCCATGGGCCAGGAGGACGAGTACGACGCCCGCGTCGCGCCCTTCCTGCCCTACGCGCTGGACGGCGCCGCGCTGGCCCGGGCCGCGGACGACGCGGTCGTGCTGCACTGCCTGCCGGCCTACCGCGGCAAGGAGATCGCGGCCGAGGTGATCGACGGGCCGCGGAGCGCCGTGTGGGACGAGGCGGAGAACCGGCTGCACGCCCAGAAGGCGATCCTCATCTGGTTGCTGTCGCGATGACCGGCGCGGTGACCCGCTCGGCCCGCCAGGCGCGGATCCGCGCCCTGATCGAGGCCCAGCCGGTCAGCTCGCAGTCCCAGCTCGCCGGGCTGTTGGCCGCATCGGGCATCGAGGTCACCCAGGCCACCCTCTCGCGGGACCTCGAGGAGCTCGGCGCGGTCAAGCTGCGGGGGTCCGACGGCGCCCCGGCGTCCTACGTGCTGCCCCCGGAGAACGCCCCGCTGCGCCCGGCGCAGACCGCACCGGCCCGGCTGACCCGGCTGCTGGCCGACCTGCTGACCAGCGCCGAGGGCAGCGCCAACCTCGCCGTCCTGCGCACGCCGCCGGGTGCCGCGCAGTTCCTGGCCTCCGCGCTGGACAAGGTCGGCCTCCCCGACGTCCTGGGCACGATCGCGGGGGACGACACTCTGCTGGTCGTCTCCCGCGACCCCGACGGCGGCGCGGCCCTCGCCGACCGCCTGCGCGCGCTCGCCGAGCGCTCGCCCGCCGTCTACCCGGAACTGCAGTCGGACCTGGAGGAAGACCACCCGTGAGCTCGGCACCCTCGGACACCCGGCTGTGGGGCGGCCGCTTCGGCGGCGGACCATCGGACGCCCTGACTGCGTTGTCGAAGTCCACCCACTTCGACTGGAAGCTGGCGCCCTTCGACCTGGCCGGCTCCCGGGCGCACGCGCGGGTGCTGCACCGCGCCGGGCTGCTCACCGACGACGAGCTGGCGCAGATGCTGCGGGCCCTCACCGAGCTCTCCCGCGAGGTCGAGGACGGCACCTTCGTCGCGGTCGAGTCCGACGAGGACGTCCACGAGGCGCTCGAGCGCGGGCTGTCGGCCAAGCTGGGCCCTCTCGGCGGCAAGCTGCGCGCCGGCCGCAGCCGCAACGACCAGATCGCCACCGACCTGCGGCTCTACCTGCGCCACTCCGTCCGCACGCTCGTCGGCGAGCTGGCGTCGCTGGAGTACGCGCTGGTCGGCCTCGCCGAGCGCTACTCCGACGTCGCGGCGCCGGGCATGACCCACCTCCAGCACGCCCAGCCGGTGCTGATCGCCCACCAGCTGCTCGCCCACGCGCACGCGTTCTCCCGCGACGTCGACCGGCTGCGCGACTGGGACCGGCGCACCGCCGTCAGCCCCTACGGTTCCGGCGCCCTGGCCGGGTCGTCGCTGCCCCTCGACCCGGACGCGGTCGCCGCCGAGCTCGGGTTCGACCGGGCCTCGGACAACTCGATCGACGGCGTCAGCGACCGCGACTTCGCCGCAGAGTTCTGCTTCGCCGCGGCGCTCATCGGCGTCCACCTCTCCCGGCTGGGGGAGGAGGTCGTCCTCTGGACGTCGACCGAGTTCGGCTGGGCCCGGCTCGACGACGCCTGGGCCACCGGGTCGTCGATCATGCCGCAGAAGAAGAACCCCGACATCGCCGAGCTCGCGCGGGGCAAGTCCGGCCGGTTCGTCGGCAACCTCACCGGCCTGCTCACGATGCTCAAGGGCCTGCCGCTTGCCTACGACCGCGACCTGCAGGAGGACAAGGAGCCGGTCTTCGACTCCATGGAGCAGCTGCTCCTGCTCCTCCCGGCCGTCACCGGGATGGTCGCCACCCTCACGCTCCGGCCCGAGGTCCTCGAGGCCGCGGCGCCGCAGGGCTTCGCCCTGGCCACCGACGTCGCCGAGTGGCTCGTGCGCCAGGGGGTGCCGTTCCGGTCGGCCCACGAGATCAGCGGTGAGATGGTCGCCTTCTGCGAGGGCGCCGGGCTGGAGCTCGACGAGCTGGACGACGACCAGCTGGCCGGCATCGACGAGCGGCTGACCCCGGACGTGCGGTCGGTGCTGTCGGTGCGCGGCGCCCTGGCCGCCCGCAGCGCCCGGGGAGGGACGGCGCCCGAGCGGGTCGCCCAGCAGCTGGCCTCCCTCGCCGAGCTGGCGCGGCAGCACACCGAGTGGGCGTCGTCCTCGCCCGTGGCGGCGGCCCTCTGACCGCGCCGACCCCCGGCCCGCTGCTCACGGCCGACGAGCTCCTCGGGCCGCCCGACCTCGTCGCCCCGACGCTGCTGGGGTGCTGGCTGGTGACCGACCGGCCGGAGGGGCAGGTGGCCCTGCGCCTCACCGAGGTGGAGGCCTACGCCGGGAACGGGACCGACCCGGCGGCGCACTCCCACCGCGGGCCGACGCCGCGGGCGGCCGTCATGTTCGGCCCGCCCGGACGGCTCTACGTGTACTTCAGCTACGGGGTCCACTGGTGCGCCAACGTCGTCGTCGGCCCCGAGGGGCACGGCTCGGCCGTGCTGCTCCGGGCCGGGGACGTCGTCGTGGGGGAGGAGCTGGCGCGCCGCCGGCGTCCGGCCGCCCGGGCCGCGCGCGACCTCGCCCGTGGCCCGGCGCGGCTCACCCAGGCCCTCGCGATCGGGCCGGAGGACAAGGAGGCCGACCTCCTGTCCCCGGGCAGCTCGGTCCGCCTGCACCGCGGGACGCCGCCTGCCGCGGTCTCGGCCGGGCCGCGGGTCGGCATCAGCGTCGCCACCGAGCTGCCCTGGCGGTTCTGGGAGACCGACTCGGTCTCGGTGAGCGCCTTCCGCCCGGGCGGTCGGCCTCGCCGCCGGAGCGCGGGGCAGGACGAGCAGCCGTGACCGAGCTCGCGAGGTCACGCGGGGGCACGGCACCCCGGGCACGGGGACGACGGGCGCCAGCGAGGATGTACGCCGTGACCGAGCTCGCGAGGTCACGCGGGGGCACGGCACCCCGGGCACGGGGACGACGAGCGCCAGCGAGGATGTACGCCGTGACCGAGCTCGCGAGGTCACGCGGGGGCACGGCACCCCGGGCACGGGGACGACGAGCGCCAGCGAGGATGTACCCGTGACCGACGTGATCGACGAGCTGCACCGCCGTGGGCTGATCGCCCAGAGCACCGACGAGGAGGCGCTGCGCGCGCACCTCGCCGAGGGACCGGTCTCCTACTACGCCGGCTTCGACCCGACCGCGCCCAGCCTGCACGTCGGCCACCTGCTCCAGTTCATGGTGCTGCGGGCGCTGCAGCGCGCCGGGCACCAGCCGGTCGTCCTCGTGGGCGGGGCCACCGGCCTGATCGGTGACCCCCGGCCCTCGGCCGAGCGTCAGCTCAACGACCGCCAGACCGTCGCCGAGTGGGTGGGCCGCATCCGCGAGCAGGTCGCTCCCTTCCTGGAGGTGCCCGCGGAGACCGACGGGTCCCGGGGACCGGTCTACGTCGACAACCTCGACTGGACGGCGCCACTGTCGGCCATCGACCTGCTGCGCGACCTCGGCAAGCACTTCCGGGTCAGTCAGATGCTGGCCAAGGAGGCGGTGTCGGCCCGGCTCAACTCGGAGGCCGGCATCAGCTACACCGAGTTCAGCTACCAGATCCTGCAGGCCAACGACTACCGCGAGCTCCACCGCCGGCACGGGGTGACGCTGCAGACCGGCGGCTCCGACCAGTGGGGGAACCTGACCGCCGGCATCGACCTGGTGCGCCGCACGGAGGGGGCGCGGGTGCACGCGCTGTCGACGCCGCTCGTGACCAAGTCCGACGGCACCAAGTTCGGCAAGTCCGAGGGTGGCGCCGTCTGGCTCGACCCCACACTCACCTCGCCCTACGCGTTCTTCCAGTTCTGGCTCAACGCCGACGACGCCGATGCGCGAGCCTGGCTGCCGCTGTACTCGGAGCGACCCGCCGAGGAGGTGGCGGCGCTGACCGCCGAGAGCGCGGAGCGGCCGGCCGCCCGCACGGCCCAGCGGGCACTCGCCGAGGAGTTGACCCTCCTGGTGCACGGGCCCGACGAGCTGCGCCAGGCGGAGGCGGCCGGGCGCGCCCTGTTCGGCCGGGAGGACCTCGGCGCGCTGGGTTCGGAGACCCTCGGTGCCGCCCTGCGCGAGGCCGGCTCGGTGACCGTTGACGGCGAGACGCCCACCATCGCCCACCTCATGCAGCAGACGGGCCTGGTCGGCAGCCTCTCCGAGGCGAGGCGGACGGTGAAGGAGGGCGGCGCCTACCTGAACAACGAGCGGGTGACCGACCCCGAGGCCGTGCCGGGGGAAGAGTCGTGGCTGCCGGGCGGGTGGTTGGTCCTCCGCCGCGGCAAGCGCTCGGTGGCCGGCGTGCACCGCGGGACGGCGCGGTGACCTGCGGGTGAACGGCGTGTGACGCCCCTGTCTCCGGCAGGTGTCGGGCGTCACCTGCTCCCGGTTTGACACCGGCATCCCATCCACGTAACTTTCTCTCTGCGCCCGGGGAGACCGGGGCGGGACGCGGGAGGAGATCCCGAGGCCCGCCGGTCGATCCGGGTGCCGATCGCTCAGCAGGCGGGCGGGACGCGGGAATGTCTCCCGGGGAACGCCGGTTGGACTGGGCGAAGCCGCCCGACGCGGACGGCCAGGGTGACAGACCCCCGGCTTGACAGTCGTGACGAGCGGCGTAACGTGAGAAAGCCGCCAGGGACGAGGCCCGGAAGGGTTGAGTCGTTGCGCGTCTGCTCCTTGAGAACTCAACAGCGTGCCGAAAGTCAGTGCCAAGTAACAACCCCTTTGTGGGTTTCTTTGGGTTGATGGATGTCGAGAGTGTCAGCTCTCGGTTCTCGCCCGGATTCGAATTCATCTAC
>NZ_JBJGYV010000021.1:0-90902 GCF_054050175.1 Geodermatophilus sp. SYSU D00697 | reverse complement strand
CACCCGCGGCAAGGTCATCACCTCCCGCTGGCTGGACCCCAGCCACGGCGGCCTCAACCTCGGCTTCCCGCAGAACGCCTGAGGACGGCCGGCGCCGGCGAGACACGCCTCCGCCGGCGCCGGTCCCCGCCCCTGCGCGGTGCCGGGCACGAGGACGCCTCCCCCCGCCCCCGACGAGCTCGCCCTCCTGGCTGCCACTGGCCTCACCCACCCGACGACCACACCGACCGACAGATGGAGAACAGGAGCCCGGACATGGCTGGACCGTCGTTCGACCCCGACCGCTTCGCGGGCAGGGTCGCCTTCATCAGCGGTGTCGCCCGCGGGCAGGGCAGGCAGTTCGCCGTCGACCTCGCCAAGGAGGGAGCCGACATCATCGGCTTCGACATCTGCGAGGACATCCCGGGGGCCAGCACCGCCATGGCCACCGAGACCGACCTCGAGGAGACCCGCGCCGCGGTCGAGGCGACGGGGCGACGGATGGTGGCCGAGCAGGCCGACGTCCGGGACTACGCCGCGGTCGAGGCCGTGCTCAACAAGGGCCTCGCCGAGTTCGGCCGGGTCGACATCGTGGTCGCGAACGCCGGCATCCTGGCGGGCGCGGGACCCTTCTGGGAGATCAGCCTGCAGAACTGGAAGGACACCGTCGACACCGACCTCACCGGTGTCTGGCACACGGTCCGCGCCGCCACTCCGGCCATGATCGAGGGCGGACGAGGCGGCGCCATCGTCATGATCGCCTCGGCGGGTGCGACCAAGGGCTTCCAGAACATCACCCACTACGTGGCGGCCAAGACCGCACTGGTCGGGATGCTCAAGCCGATGGCCGCCGAGCTCGGTCCCCACTTCATCCGGGTCAACGCGCTCTCGCCGACCAACGTCAACACGGCGATCTACATGACCGAGACGAACAAGCGGCTGTTCCTGCCGGACAACCCGAACCCGACCGACGAGGAGTACGAGATCGCGTCCCGGCCGCAGCACGTGATCCCCATCGGCTGGATGGAGACGAGGGACACCTCGGCCGCGCTGCGGTGGCTCGTCTCGGACGAGGCGCGGTACGTGACCGGACTGGAGCTGCGGGTCGACGCCGGCGTCGTGCTGCGGTGACGGCAGGCCGGCTCGCCCGCCGCAGGGGGCCCTGACGTCCCTCCGGCCACTGCGCGGCAGCCCGCGCGTTGCGCGGCGGGGTCCTCGTCGGACACCCGGGGACGGCGGTGCACGCGCACGACGACGGCGTCATCACAGCGCCGCTGCAGGACCGACCGCGGTCATCGGTCGGTGCTGGAGTCCCCGTCGGTCGGGCGGTCGGCCCAACGCACCAGGTCCACGTCCGGGCCGAGCTCCCGGCGCAACCGGGCCCAGTCGCGCGGGCGGGGATCGACGACGTGGGGCATGCGAGCCGCACGCAGCAGTGGCAGGTCAGAGGAGCTGTCGGAGTAGGCGTGATCGACGGGCAACCGGATGCCCGCGGCCTCGAGCGCGCGCAGCTTGCCCCGGCCGCGAGCGGGCACGGTCCGCGCCGGCAGGCCCCAGCGGCCCCGGGTCATCGTGGAGGAGACCACGTCCACGCCATCCAGGCCGATGACCGCGCAGAGCTGCTGAGCCAACGGTGCTGCACACCCGGTGGCCACGACGACCCGATCGCCGCGCTGGAGGTGCTGGTGCAGCCTGTCCAGCGCGGCTGCGGCGACCCGACCACCCGCCGGTGCGGCGTGCTCAGCAGCGAAGTCACCAGCCGCGGCTGTGAACGCCGCTTCGTCCATCCCCACTGCTGCCAGCCACACCAGGTACCGCTCAGCGAGGGTGCGGGTCGGCGCGAGGAGGAGCGCCGGCACCCACGCCGGCGCGCTGAGCACCGCGGCCAGCAAGCGGCCGGGGTGGCGGGTGAGCAGGCGGCGGAGGAAGAGGCCGAAGGAGTCCCCGGCCACCAGTGTCCCGTCCAGGTCGAAGACCACGGTGCGGCGACCGTCACCAGCCGCAGCGCTCGGATGCGAGGCCTCACGCGGTTCCAGGCACGGCTCCGGTTGTCGTCGATGCACGTGACCTCCTCACCGCCGGAGCAACTCGCCCGTACGGGGTGGCGCCAGGGCGTCGATCCTCGCCGCTGGCCGGGCCCGCTGCTCGACGACCCGAACCGCGTGGCCAGCGGCTCCACCCACCACTCGGTGACGTGCGGGGCTGGCCGTCAGCGATCGGACGTCTCGGCACGGGCGGGTCCCCTGCGATCCGTGGTGACGGACGCCAGCGGCGGCACCGAGAACGCACCATCGCGGCCAACGTGTGCTGACGAACGGATGGGGCGGAGCAGCCCCAGCGGGACGTCGAGGCCGCGGTGACGGCTGGGCGCCGCGGAGACTGCGCGCCGGGGAGACCACGGGCGAACGAGTCGTCGGGCTGCACCGTGCACTGCTGAGCTACGGCAAGCGCCGGGCCGCCCAGCATGCCGGAGCGGGACCTGGCCGCACCGGTTCTGCGGCGCGCACCGTCTCGGTGGAGTACCCGCCTGTCCGAGGCCTCGCTGTGCGGAGGTGCCATGTCGTCGTCGTCATCGTCCTCCGCTCCCGGCTCCACACGCTCCGGGAGCGCCGACCCGAGCGTCATCACCGTCCCGCGCACAGACCACCCGTGTGCGGTCGCGCCACTCGACCTGCGGACGACACGGTTGCCCTCCGGAGACCGCCATGCCTGAGGACTCCTCGCGGACCCCCGGTCCAGACCTCGGCGTGGGTGGTGGACGGTCCACAGCTCTGTGGGCAGCACACCGTCTGACGGTCGGCGTGCTCACCACCCTCTACGTGGCCGTGGCGCTGCTCGGTGCCCTGAGCGCCGGTCTCATCGTGATGTTCGTCGTGGTCCCCGCGAGCGGACTGCTGGGCGCGGTGGTCGCTCGGGCAGTCCATCGAGCGCTCCACCCCGGCCTGGAGGCTCCCTTCACGCTCCACCTGCCCGCCGCGGTCAGGACCGGTCTGTTCATCCCCTTCGTCATCGGCATGGACTCCCTCGGGGAGGACAGCGTGCACGTCTTCATCGTCCTCACCCTCCTGTGCATGGTGGCGGGTGTGGGATGGGCTCACGCACTCGACCCGGACGACGCCGGTCCACGGGTCCAGGAGCCGTCGCGGCTGCCGGATGCCGAGCTCTCCTCCCTCCGCGACCTCCTCCGTGCTCTGCCCGTCGACGAGTTGCTGCACGAGTGGCGCTGGAGCCAGCAGCGGCTGCGCACCGATCCCCACAGGGCTGTCCAGCTCCGCGACCTCCTCCTCGAGGAGATCCAGCAGCGCGACCCGGCAGGGTTCCGGGCATGGCTGCTCGACGGACTCGAGCGCGACCCCGGAGACCACATCCGCGGCGACGGTGCCGGCGGGGCGATGACGGGCCGGCCTCCCGGGTCAGGCCGCTGACCCGCCGGTGTCGCAGACCGCGACGCAACGGTCAGCGGACGGAGGTCCGGCGACCGGCAGCCGCGTGCCCGCCGCCCCATCCCGGCGCGGTCGGCTGCGTCGCCGTCCCCCGCGGCTGCGGACGGCCGCCACACCGGCCGCGAGGCCGGTTCCGTCGTCGTGACCGTGAGGGTGACCGGCTCGTTCCTCACCGTTCCTCCGCGTAGCAGCCCCGCTGCTCGGCCAGGGAGCTCCGCGCGGGTGGCGGAGACCGTCCAGAGCAGCAGTCCCGGCAGCGCGCTCCAGCGCTCAGCCACTCGGCGGGCCACGGACCGCCGGCCAGCGGAGCCTCCGTGCCGCCGACCACGGTGACCATCGCACCGAGGACCTCCGGGCCCACCAGCAGGGCCAGGCGGCCGGCGACGATCGACGCGGGCAGGAAGGCTCCTGCGCCGCCCGCGATCGGATCCGGAGGACTGCGCCGACCAGCAGGACGAAACCGAGCACGAGCAGGCTCAGGCCGACCTGCACAGGGGTCGTCAGAGGGGCCGCGGCTCGAAGCGCAGTCCGAACGGGTCCAGCGTCCCGGGCATGGGCCGGTCACCGGCGACCTGCCCCCGGACGAGCCGCCAGCCGCACCGCTGGACCAGGACGGCCAGCAGCACGCTCCCGGCCAGCAGCACGACGTCGCGACCGGGGCAGGTGCCGGGCCCTGCGCTGAAGGGGACCAGCGGCCAGTCCTCCCCCGTGCGCCCGCGCAGCCACAGCTCGGGGGTGAACCGGTGCGCCTCGGGCAACCGGGTGGAGTCCCGGTGGAAGAACGGCGTGAAGCCGAGCACCGAGGCGCCTGCCGGGAGCACGCCGCTCTCCCAGCGCGTCGCCTCGGTGGTGTCCCGCAGGATCGCGGGCGTGGTCGGCCACAACCGCAGCGACTCCAGGAGGACGGCGCGCAGGTACGGCAGGTCGGGCGCCGCCGGCAGCTCGGTCCGGGCCCGCGGCACGGCGTCCGGGTGGGCGGCCAGCAGGGCGAGGGCCCGGAAGGAGGCCCAGGTCATCGCGTCGAAGGCGAACAGCCACTGCGGGATCTGCTGGTGTGGCTCCGTCCCCGGGGCGGCCGGGGTACCGGCCGCCAGGCCGGCCAGGCTCCGAGGCTCGGCCGCCTGTACGTGGTCCGCCATCCGCTGCAGGAACCGCCGGCGAGTGGTCCGCGCCGACGGGGCGAGGAACGAGTGGTTGGCCCTGCGGCGCAGCCGGAGGAGGTCGTCGGTCACGTCCTCGTCGTCTCGAGCCGCGTCACCCAGGACGACGCGGCGGATCGCCCGCCACCAGGCTGCCGACCAGGTCCCCCAGGTGAGCTCCCCGACCCGGTCCACCTCGGCGACGAGCCGCTCGGCCTCCTCGGCGACCGCGACGCTGATCGGACCGGCGAGGCGGTGCACCGGGGACCCGGTGTCGAGGACGGTCTCGTTGAACGGACGCCGGCGGGCTCGCTCCTCGGGGTCGGAGATGAGGACACCCTCGGGCTGGAAGTGGGCAGGTGCCGCGGACTTCTCCCGGGTGGCTGCGGTGAACGGCCGGGGCGTCCCGGCCAGCACCCGCTGCACGTGTTCGGGCGACAGGACGACGGTGAGCTCTCGGCCGGGGATCCACACCCGCACCGGGCCGGGCCCGTAGCGGTCGCGCAGCCGTTGCATCCAGCGAACCGCGCGCGCGTCCGCGCCGGTCCACTCGGCCAGGGCCACCGCGCGCGGACGACGGACGACCGCTCCCCGCGCGACCACGGGCAGCACGACGGTCGCCACGGTCCGCGCCCCGTCGAGGACGGAGGTCCTGGGGGGACCAGCGGTGGCCCCGACCGCACGCCGGACGTCATCGGCGACCGACACGCTCGGCGGAGCCGGTCCGGGCCGACACCGCCCGCCAGATGACGAGACCCAGCAGGGCGGAGCCGAGCACCATCGCGACGACGACCCAGAGCGCGAGCTCCAGCAGCGTCCCGAGGAAACCGCCGGCGAGGGCCAGCAGCAGGACGAGCACGATCCACGACACGGGAACCTCCTCGGAGAAAGGGGACGCCGAGCGTCTGCCACGGCCGCAGGCCCGCGCACGGTGCGTCCCCGGCATGGACGGCGCCCGGGGGGTTGCCGGGCCCGGGCACCGGCACGACGCGGGGCCCGGGCACCGGCACGTCGATGCGGTCGCCCGACGCCGTCACTCGCCGTCGCACAGCAGCGCGGGCGCACCGGTCACGGGTCCCACTCCCGGGACCGGTCGAGGCTCTGCCTCCGCCGGGGATGTGGACGGGACGCTGCTCGCGCTCGGCAACCTCACCGATCACTTCTTCGCCGACCGGGGCTCTCCCCCGCCTCAGGGAGCCGCCCCAGCATCGGGTCGGCGAACGTGGACGTGCACCGAGAGAGGAGGCCGAGACGCGATGGTCACCGGGGCTCACCCCACCCACGGTCGACGCCGGCGCTGTTCGGCCGCTCACCGGGCGCTCCGGTCGGCCGCCCGGTCCGGGCGGCCGGCGCCGAACCAGCCGTGATCCGCCGATCCGTGACAGCCGACGGCCCGAGGCGGTGTGGACGCCTGGCTCCGCCGCCGGCCCCGGCACGGCTCCTGACGCCTCCCATCGAAGGACGGGCACTGACATGACCGACCACCGCCACGACGCACCCCTCCGCGACGAGCACACGTCCGACGGCGGACGAGGGAGGGCCGGGTCCACGCCGACGAGCCGCTCCCGCCACCGGTCGCCCTCGCATGGAGGCGGGCTCGTCCAGCTCGCGGGCCGCTCACCGGACGACGCCCCCAGCGAGCTCGGCGCGGCCACGGTTGCAGGCTCCCTCCGACTCGCTGCCGGCATGGGCGATGGTGAACGTCCGCTCCTGGTCAGGCGACTGGCTCGCCTGGACGCCCAGCTGGCCCGCTACCGAGCCGATCAGGTCGACATGGAGCTGTCCGTCAAGGACCGCGGGACCCGTGGTCAACGCCTGACCCTGGAGTGCTGGATCGCAGGTCGTCCACGACTGGTGGCCAGCTCGGCGGATCACGACCTGGAGACGGCCGTGAGTCGGGTACGGGAGGGGATGCGGCGCCAGCTCGATGACACCGCCACCCGCCGCGAACCCCGGAACAACCGCTTGCTGCGGCGCTCGACCCGGACCGCCCGCGGGACGCCGAGGCCGGAGCCGGACGGGCCCACCGTCGACGTCCGACCGGCGACCCCGTCCCCGGAGGTCCACTGATGCCCGGTCGTTCGGAACGGACGGACCACGGGTCGAGCGCCGTGGAGACGTACCTGGTCCGGGTGGGCAGGTGGGCACTCGGCCTCCTCTACGGGGGCGTGGCCCTCCTCGGGGTCCTGCACCTGGACCTGCGGACCACGCTGCTGGTCCTGCCGCTCCTCGGGATCCTCGCCGCGGGTCTGCGGTGGTCGATCCACGAGGCGTTGCACGCCGAGGCCACCCCGTCGATCCCACTCCTGCTCCCGGCCGCGACCGCGGGTGCGCTCTTCGCGCCGTTCGCGATGGGCATCGAGAGCCTGGGCGACCGTGCCGCGTACCCACTGATCGTCCTGATCGGGCTGGTGACGATCCTCGGCTTCCACTGGCTCCACCGCCTGGAGGCGCCGGCGGGACGGGCCGCCGTCGACGGCCAGTCCTCCCCATCACCGGCCCGACCGACGCAGACGCCCCCTCACCCACCCCACCAGCTGCTGCACGAGCTGACGCTCGAGGACCTGGTCGGCGAGTGGCACCGCAGCGACGAGCTGTTCCACCGGACGTCCCTCGCTGACCGGCGTGCGGCGGTCGCCTGGCGAGGGAGCCTCCTCGACGAGCTCGAACGCCGTGACCCCCGGGGTTTCGGCGACTGGGTGCTCGAGGGCATGACCCGTGGACCCGAGCACCACATCCGTGCCGGCTCGGACGGAGCGGCCACCGGACCGGACGACCCGACTCGGTGACATCCGGCGACGATCGGCCGACGACCCGCGCGAGACGAGTGTCAGCACGACCGGTCCGCGAGTACGCGCCTCTTGATCCCAGGAGAGGTCCCCGCCGGCGCCGACAGCCGGCCGTCGCAGATGGTGGGGAGGGAGGACGGCGACCATGAGGGTTTGCGTGCGGACGGTGGCCGTGGTGACGGCCCCGATCTCCGCTCGGACCACTCCGGGACAGCCGTGATCCTGCTCGTGGCCCTGGTGGCCATGGCCGTGCTGGCCGGAGCCGCCCCGCTCCTGTACCGCCGGCTGGGCCGCGACACCGGGTACCTGCTGGCCGCCGGGTTCGCGGGGGTGGGCGGGCTGCTGGCGACCGGAGCGCCCACCGTGCTCGACGGCGGTGCGGTGACCGCCTCGTGGACCTGGCTGCCGTCCCTGCAGGTGTCCTTCTCCCTGCGTCTCGACGGACTGGCGGGGCTGTTCTGCCTCATCGTGCTGGGCGTCGGCGTGCTGGTCATGGCCTACTCCCCGCGCTACATGGGGGACAGCAGCCGCAACGGCGTCGTCTACGGGCTCCTGACCCTGTTCGCCGGCGCGATGCTGGGCCTGGTCCTCGCCGACGACGTCGTCCTGCTCTACGTGTTCTGGGAGCTGACCACGGTCTGCTCCTTCGTCCTCATCGGGACGGCCGGGCAGGTGGCCGTGAAGCCGGGCCGCCGGGCGCTGCTGGTCACCGCGGCCGGGGGCCTGGCTCTGCTGCTCGCGGTGATCATGCTGTCGGTCGTCGTGGGGACCACCGACCTGACCACGATCCTCGCCGAGCGCGACCAGGTGCTCGCCTCCCCCTTGGCCTGGCCCATCGGTGCACTGATCGCCACGGCCGCGTTCACCAAGTCCGCGCAGTTGCCCCTGCACTTCTGGCTGCCCGGCGCCATGGTGGCGATGACCCCGGTGAGCGCCTATCTGCACGCGGCGACCATGGTGAAGGCCGGCATCTACCTGCTGATGCGCACGACCCCGCTGTTCGCCGACCAGCCGGCCTGGTCGGTGCTGCTGATCACCGTGGGGCTGGCCTCGGCGGTGGCCGGCGCGTTCATGGCGCTGCGGGAGCACGACCTCAAGGCGATCCTGGCCCACTCGACGGTCAGCCAGCTGGGCCTGTTGATCGCCGTGATCGGCATCGGCACGCCCGTCGCGCTGGCTGCCGCCATGTTGCACACCTTCGCCCATGCGCTGTTCAAGGCGACGTTGTTCATGCTGGTCGGGATCATCGACAAGGAGACCGGCAGCCGCGACATCCGGCAGCTGTCCGGGCTCCGCCGTGTCATGCCGATCACGGCCACGGTCACCGGCCTCGCCGCCCTGTCCATGGCGGGCGTGCCGCCGATGCTGGGGTTCGTCAGCAAGGAGTACCTGTTCCAGGGGCTGCTGCAGGCGGACTTCGCGCCCTGGTCCGGGCCGGTGGCCGGTGCACTGGGGGTCACCGCCTCCGCGCTGACCTTCGCCTACGGCATGCGGATCTTCTACGGCGCCTTCGGTGGTCCCACCCGGCAACCGGACCTCTACGAGCCCTCCCCAGCGTTCCTGGCCCCGGCGGTGGTCCCGGCGCTCGCCGGCCTGGCGCTGGGCCCTGGCGTCGACCTGCTCAACCCGATGGTGACCCGTGCCGCCGCCGACGTGGTCCACGTCGGAGCGGTGCCCGAGTTCTCGTTCTGGCACGGTCTCAGCCCCGAGGTGCTCATGTCGGCGATCACCATCGCCGTCGGCAGTCTCCTGTTCCTGCGGCGGGACCCGGTCGACCGGGCGCTGCAGCGCCTGCGGCTGCCCGACGGCGCGGCCCTCTTCGACCGCGTGCACGACGCGACCCTCGCTCTCGGTTCCGCCGTCGGCCGGCCGGACCGGAGCGGCACGCTGGCCGCCCACCTGGCCCGGCCGCTCGTCGCGCTGGTGGTCCTTGGTGCGGTCGGGACCGCCACGGTCGGCGGGCTACCGCCCCGCGGGGCGACCGACGACGCCCTGGACTGGCCGGTGCTCGCGCTGCTCGCCCTGGCGGTCGCCGGCACCGTGTTGACCCGCTCCCTGCTCGCCGCGCTGGGGCTGGTCGGCATCGTCGGCCTGGTCGTGGCGACGTGGTTCCTGCTGGCCGGCGCGGTGGACGTCGCCCTGACCCTGCTGCTGGTGGAGGTGCTGACCGCGGTGGTCGCCGTCCTCGTGCTCCGGCACCTGCCGTTGCGCCTCGGACCTGCCGGCCGCCCTCGAACGGCCCTCGCCGCGGGGCTGGGGGTCGCGGCGGGGATCGCGGCCGCGGTCGCCACGCTCGCGCTCACCGGACGCCGGGGACTGTCGGAGGCCGGCGCCTGGTTCCTGGAGTCCGCCGAGCCGGAGACCGGCGGGACCAACGTGGTCAACACGATCCTGGTCGACTTCCGGGGCATGGACACCCTCGGGGAGGCGATCGTCCTCGGCGCGGCGGCCGTCGGGCTGCTGGTCCTGCTCCGTCGGGACGACGCCCCACGAGCGGAGGACCGGGCGGCCGCGCGGCTGCGGCGCGAGCAGAGCGACGGCGGCCTCGTGCTGCAGGTGGCCAGCCGGGTCCTCATCCCGGGCATGGCCGTGCTGTCGGCCTACCTCCTGTGGCGTGGCCACGACGAGCCCGGCGGCGGCTTCATCGCCGCGCTGGTCGGTGGGATCGCCGTCGGCCTGCACCAGGTCGCCTCCGGCTTCCGGGGACTGCCGCGGTACCTGCGGCCCGAGCCGCTCGTGGGAGCCGGCCTGCTCGTGGCGCTCGGCACCGGCCTGGGCGCCGCCGCGCTCGGGGACCCCTTCCTCACCCCGTTCGACATCCCGGTGCTGGGGGCGCTGGGCATCGGTTCGGCCCTGGTGTTCGACCTCGGTGTCTACCTGCTGGTGCTGGGCCTGCTCGTGGCGGCCTTCGACCGGCTGGGCACCGGGACGCCGGCGGCCGGGCCGGCCCGGCCGGTCCCGGCCGCGGAGGAACCGACGGCCGGCGAGCCGACCACGGAACCGGCCGGCGCCCACCCCCGGGATGCCGGCCATGTCGTCGGGGCGCCGGGGAGAGGTGGTGCGCGGTGACCGCCGCGGTCGCCGTCGGCGTCCTCGTGGCGGCCGGCGTCCACCTGGTGCTGCAGCGCAGCCTGGTCCGGGTCGTCCTCGGCTTCGTCCTGCTCGGGCACGCGGTGAACGTCCTGGTGCTGGCGGCCGGGGGCATGGACCGGCGCGGTCTGCCGCTGATCGGTCAGGGCGACCCGGAGCGGGCCGCTGACCCGCTGCCCCAGGCGTTCGTCCTCACCGCCATCGTGATCACCTTCGGCATCACGGTCTACCTGCTCGCGCTCGTCCGTGCCGGCGGTGCCGACACCGAGCGGAACGCCGCCGAGCCGGAGGACGACGGCGTCGGAGGTGGCCGTTGAGCGACATCCTGCTCGCCCTGCCCGTCGTCGCCCCGCTGATGGCGGCCGGCCTGCTGGTCCTGCTCCGGCGCGGCAGGCCGGGACGCTCAACGGCGCTGGCCCGCGGCGTGGGCTGGGGCGCCAGTGCCGGCGTCCTCGTCGTGGCGTGCGTCCTGCTCGCCGCCGCGCTCGACGGCTCCCGCCCTGCCCTGCGGCTCGGGGGCTGGCCGGCGGGGATCGCCATCACGCTGGTCGCCGACGTCTTCAGCGCGCTGATGCTGGTGGTCACCGCGCTCCTGGTGCTGGCGAGCCTGGCGTTCGCCGCGGCCACCGGCGAGGACGGGGACCGGTTCTTCGTGCCGCTGGCGCTGATCCTGTCCTCCGGCGTCTACGGCGCGCTGCTGACCGCCGACCTGTTCAACCTCTTCGTGTTCGTCGAGGTGATGCTGCTCCCCAGCTACGTGCTGCTGACCGCGGCCGGCGGCGGGCGACGGCTGGCCGCCGGCCGGCTGTACGTCACGGTCAACCTGCTCGCCTCCACCGTCTTCCTCGCCGGCGTGGGGCTGCTCTACGGGACCGCCGGGACGGTGAACCTCGGCGAGCTGGCCGCTGTCGCCACCGCGTCGGCTCCGGCGGCTCTGGCGACTGCGGTGATCATGCTCGCCATGGCCGTCAAGGCCGCAGTCGTCCCGCTGCACAGCTGGCTGCCGGCCACCTACTCCGCCACCGGGCCGGCGGTGACCGTGCTGTTCTCCGGCCTGCTCACCAAGGTCGGCGTCTACGCGCTGATCCGGATCTACGCCGTCGTCTTCGACGGCGACCCACGCCACCTGTGGCTGCTGATGACCGCCGCGCTGCTCACCATGGTGGTCGGCGTCCTCGGCGCCGTCGGGGAGAAGGCGATGCGCCCGGTGCTGACCTTCCACATGGTGAGCCAGATCGGCTACATGCTGCTCGGCCTGGCGTTGTACACCGCCGCGGGGCTGGCCGCTTCGATCTTCTTCCTCGTGCAGTACGTGCTGGTCAAGGCCGCGCTGCTGATGTGCGCCGGAGCGGTGGAGGTGGGCTACGGCACCGACGAGCTGGCCCGGCTGGGCGGGCTGATGCGTCGCGAGCCGGCGCTGGCGGTCGCGTTCGCCGTCTCGGCGCTGGCGCTGGTCGGCATCCCGCCGCTGTCGGGGTTCGTGGCCAAGCTCGGCCTGGCGACGGCGGCCGTGGCGGAGCAGCAGTACCTGGCCGCCGCCGTCGTGGTCGGGGTCAGCCTGCTGACGCTGACGTCGATGCTCAAGGTGTGGAACGGGGTGTTCTGGCGGTCGGCGCCCGGGAGCGACCGAGCGGACGAGGGCCCGCACGACGCCGACCCCCGGGCGCCGAGCCCCCACGACGACGAGGGGCGCACCGCGGTGACCGGTGTGCGCACGCGGCTGCGGCCGGCGTTGACGGCCCCGGCCCTGCTGCTGGCCGGCCTCTCCGTGGTGCTCGGGCTCTGGGCCGAGCCGCTGCTGGAGGCCGCAGCCGCGGCCGCTGGCGGACTGGTCGACACCGGGGCGTACGTGACGGCGGTGACCTCGCCGTGAGCCACCCCCACGCCTCCGCGCTGCTCCGGGCCCTGCTCCGCGGCAGGCGGATCAGCGCCTTCACCGGCGCGTACCTGCTCCGGTTCCTGCGGGCCAACTACGAGGTGGCGCGGGAGATCGTGACGCCCGGCGACGGGCTGGCGCCGGCGATCGTCGAGGTGCCGCTGCGCAGCCGGACCCCGTTCGAGGTCGCGTCGTACATGAGCCTGGTCAGCCTCACGCCGGGCACGGTGGCGCTGGCGCTCAGCGAGGACCGCTCCCGGCTGGCCGTCCACGGCATGCACGCCGGTGACCCGGAGCACTTCCGCGCGGACCTGCGCGCACTGGAGGAGCAGATGCTGGCGGCCTGGCGTCCGGCGGGGTCCGCTCGCGTCGCCCCCGGCGACGATCCCACCGGGAGGAGAACGACGTGATCCTGCTCGACGCCGCCCTGGTCGTCCTGGCGCTGGCCCTCGTGGTCGCGACGGTGCGACTGGTCGTCGGCCCCACGGACGCCGACCGGGCCCTGGGCGTGGACCTCGGCTTCGCGGTGGTGATCGCCGCCGTCGCCCTGCTGGCCGTGCGCCTGGACGCGCCCGCCCTGCTGGACCTGGTCCTCGTCGCCACACTGGTCGGGTTCCTGTCCACGGTGGCCTTCGCCCGGCTGGTCGCGGCGAGGTCGTCGTCGTGACCGCCCAGACGGTGGTCGGTGACCTCTTCGTCGCGCTCGGGGTCTTCCTCATCGGGGTCGCGGCGATCGGTCTGCTGCGCCTGCCGGACGTGTACAACCGGGCCAACGCGGTCGCCAAGGCCGCGAGCCTCGGCCTGGTCTCGGTGCTGCTCGGCGTCGTGGTGCTCGCTCCCGGTGTCACGGCGGTGGTGGTGCTGCTGGTCGCCATCGCGCTGCAGCTGTTCACCGTGCCCATCGCCGGCTACAAGATCGGTGAGGCCGCCTTCCTCTCCGGCGCGCCGGTGGCGCCCGGCACCCACTGCGACGACCTCGGCGCCGGCTACGGCCGGGACGGCGCACCACCGGCCGGGCCTTGAGCCGACCCTCGGCGTCCGCCGTGCGGGCCTGGCGACTCAGGCGGCCGGTCCCGCCGACCCGGCCGGGTAGTCCAGCAGGGGCACCTCGCCAGCGGCCCAGGCGGCCAGCACCGGTTCGACGATGCGCCAGCTCTCCTCGGCCTCGACGTCGCTGATCGACAGGGTGGTGTCACCGTCGAGCAGCTCGCGCAGCAGCAGGCCGTAGGCGGGCAGGTCGTGGGGTGCCATCCGCACCGAGAGGACCTCCCGCTCGAGGTCGAACGGATCGCCCGCCCCGTTGAGGTTGACCTCCAGCGCGATGGCGTCAGGGGACAGCGAGAGCCGCAGCTCGTCGGGCTCGGGCTCCGCGTCCAGGAACGGCAGGTGCGGCACCGGCCGGAATCGCACGACGATCTCCTGCCGGTCCTCGCCCAGGGCCTTGCCGGTGCGCAACCGGAACGGCACCCCGGCCCACCGCCAGTTGTCCACGGTCACGGTGAGCTCGGCGTGGGTCTCGGTCTGCCGGGCCGGGTCGACGCCCTCCTCGTCGGCGTAGTGCGGCAGCGCGCGGCCGGCCGCGGTCCCTGCGGTGTACCTGCCGCGCACGCTGCCGGTCCGCACGTCGGCCGGCGGCTGGACGGCGCGCAGCACGTCGGCCTTGCGGGCCGGCAGGGACTGTGCGTCCACGGCCAGTGGGGGCTCCATCGCCACGATCGCGAGCAGCTGCAGGAGGTGGTTCTGCACCATGTCGCGCAAGGCGCCGGCCTGGTCGTAGTAGCCGGCCCGCCCCTCCAGGCCGAGGGTCTCGTCGGCGATGATCTCCACCCGTTCGACGTGGGCGGCGTTCCAGATCGGTTCGAAGACCCGGTTGGCGAACCGCAGGCCGAGGATGTTGAGCACGGTCTGCTTGGCCAGGAAGTGGTCGACCCGGAACACGGCCTCCTCGGGCAGCAGCCGGTGCAGCAGCTCGTTGAGCGCCCGGGCATCGGCCTGGTCGGTGCCGAACGGCTTCTCGACGACCACGCGCGCGCCCTCGGGCAGCCCGACCTCGGCCAGTGCGGTCAGCGTGGGGCGGAAGAGAGTGTGTGGTAGGGCCAGGTAGACCACCGGCTCGCCGTCCACGCGGGCGAGCGCCCCTCGCAGGTCGGCGGGATCGGTGACGTCCCCGCGGGCATAGGCCAGTCGGTCGACGAACCTCTCGCGGGTGGCCTCGGCCAGCTCTCCGGCGTGGTCGGCCAGCCGTCCCCGAGCCCAGTGCCGGTACGTCTCGTCGTCCCAGGCGTCCCGGGCCACGGCCAGCAGACCGCTCCCCTCGGGGAGGACTCCGGTCTCGTGCAGCCGGGCCAGCGAGGGCAGCAGCAGCCGCCCGGTGAGGTCGCCGGAGCCGCCCAGCACGACGAACGAGCGGGTCACCGCGCACGCCCCTCGGCCCGCGCCAGTTTGGCGCCGCTGGCGATCAGGCCCAGGTGGCTGAAGGCCTGCGGGAAGTTGCCGAGGAACGCGCCGGTGCCCGGGTCGATCTCCTCCGACAGCAGACCCAGGTGGTTGGCCCGGGAACACAGCGAGTCGAACAACGCGTGCGCCTCGTCCAGCCGCCCCTGCCCGGTCAGGTTGTCGGCCAGCCAGAAGCTGCAGAGCAGGAACGCGCCCTCACCGCCGGGGAGCCCGTCGTCGGACTCCTCGTGCAGGTAGCGGTAGAGCAGGCCGTCCCCGGCGTCCAGGTGCCGGCGCACCGCCGCGGTCGTGGACACCATCCGAGGGTCGTCGAAGGACACCAGGCCGCGCATCGGCAGCGTGAGGAGCGCGGCGTCCAGGCCCCCGCGTCCGTTGCCGTCGTCGTCGGCGAGCTGCTCGGTGAAGCTCTCCCGGTCGGGATCCCAGGCGCGCTGCAACACCGCCGACCGGATCCTGTCGAGCTCGGTGCGCCACCGGTCGCGCGGGTGTTCCAGACCGCGGGCCTCGGCAATCCGCAGCGCCCGCTCGACGGCGACCGCGCACAGCGCCACCGAGTAGGTGAACGGCCGCCCCGCGCTGCGGACCTCCCAGATCCCGTGGTCGGGAGTCGTCCAGTTCTCGATGGCCGCCTCGGTGAGGTCGCACAACGCCGCCCAGAGGTGGTCGTCGACCCGGCCCCCGGTCCTCACCCATCCCCAGGCGACGTCCAGCAGCTCGCCGTAGACGTCGTGCTGGGTCTGCCCCGCCGCGCCGTTGCCCCACCGCACCGGCGCCGAACCCCGGTAGCCCGACAGTGCGGCGTCCTCCTGCTCGGGCGGCGGCTGCCCGCCGTCGAGGGCGTACATCAGGTGCGGCTGCCCGTCCCGCTCGACGTTGGTCAGCGTCCAGGCCAGGAAGGCCCGGGACTCACTGGGCATCCCGACCTGGCGCAGCGCGTAGGTGGAGAACGCGGCGTCGCGCACCCACGTGTAGCGGTAGTCCCAGTTGCGCACGCCGCCGATCTCCTCCGGCAGGGAGGACGTCGCCGCGGCCATGATGGCCCCGCTGGGCACGTGGTCGAGCATCTTGAGCGCCAGGGCCGAACGCAGCACCAGACCGCGCTGGGGACCCTCGTACTGCAGGTTCCCGGCCCACGACCGCCACGCCTGGGCTGTCTGGTGCACCAACCGGGCCGGGTCGGCGCGGTCGAGCAGCCGGGTGGTGCCCGACCAGTGCAGGGAAGCGGTCAGCCGCTCCCCGGCGCGAAGCCGCACCGTTGCCCCGATCGACCCGCCGGGAGCCACCTGGAGGTCGTGCGAGCACCACAGCACCAGGACCAGGTCCGGGCGCGCCGGCCAGTGGATCCGCCAGGCGCCGCTCTCGCGGGTGACCCGGACGTCGTCGCGGGGAGTGAGGCGCACGTCCAGCTCGGCGGCGCCGGAGACCACGCGCGCGACCCGCAGCAGCTCGCTGCGCCCGGCCGGGACGAGCTCGCCCAGGTCGGCTCCGGAACGCAGCGCCATGCAGTCGGTGAGCTCCACGACGCCGTCCGGACCGGTCAGCTCGGTGATCAGCACGTTGCTCTCGTCGAGGTAGCGCTGACCGCCGGCGCGCAGCCCGCGCGGCGCCATGGTGAAGGCGCCCCCGTGGTCGGCATCGAGGAGGCCGGCCAGGAAGGGCGGGCTGTCGAACTCGGGCAGGCACAGCCAGGGGATCGACCCGTCGCGTGCCACCAGCGCGCAGGTGGCGCCGTCCCCGATCAGCCCGTGCTCCTCGATGGGCAGGTGTCCGTCGATGCGGGAGAGCGGACGAGTCGACACGGCCGCGGTCAGCGGGTCCGGGTGCCGCGACGGCCGCTGACGGCGACGTAGACGCCGAGCACGATGACCGCGCCGATGATGGAGCCGATCCACCCGGCCGGTGCCAGCTCGAAGCCCCGGCCGCTGATCAGCCCGCCGAGCAGGTTGCCGACGAACGAGCCGATCACCCCCAGCACGATGGTGGCGACGATGCTCATGTCCTGCTTGCCGGGGATGACCGCGCGGGCGATGAGCCCGGCGACCAGGCCAATGACGAGCAGGACGATGATGTTCCAGATCATGGTGTCTCCTTGTCGGGTTCCGGATGTCGGGGTCCGCGGTCGCGGACTGACCGGGTGGCGCTGTCGTGCGGCCGTGCGGGGCCTGACGTGTGCACATCGGCGTCGTGGTGGTGACCGAGCGAGACGCCCTGCACGAGGGTCGCGGTGTGGCGGTGCCCAGGTGGACGCGCGGAGGGAGTCGCCGATCAGGTGCGGGCAGCGGGCGGGGCGGCCAGCAGCACCGGACACCGGGAGCGCGTGCTGAGGGCGGTCGCCGCGCTGCCGAGCACGGCGCGCGACAGCCCCCTGCCCCGTCGTCCCACGACGACGAGGTCGACGTCCTCCGCCTCGGCCAGCTCCAGCAACGCGGCCGCGGGCTGGCCGGCCACGACCTGCGTCTCCACCACGGGTCCCTCGGGGAGGCTGCGCCGGTGCCGCGACAGCAGGTCCTCGGCTCGGGCGCACTCGTCGTCGTGTCCACCGTCCGCGGCCTCCGAGCTCACCACACTCACGAGCAGGAACCGGCCGGCGGTCGGGGCCGCCAGCCGGGTGGCAGCCCGCACAGCCTCCTCCGACTCCGGGGACCCGTCCACGCCGATCAGCACGCACGGCCCGCGATCCGCCGTCCGCTCGGTGGAGGCCGGCGCCCCGGTCCCCTCGAGGCGCCGGGACCTCTCCCTGGCGCGCTCGACCGCGATCGGCACGATGAGGGGACCGAGGACCGCACCGATCAGCAGCCAGACGCGGTCCCTGTGACCGTGCCGGTACAGGAGCACCACCACGGCGCCCACGCCGACGGCGATCCAGGGCAGCGGCACCAGCAGCGTCCAGTGGGGGAAGTCCATTCGGTGTCACCCCGTTCTCCACGTGCCGCCCCGGGGTCGGGCGACGCCCGGCGGGCCGGCGGGACGATCGGTCGTCGGATCGGCAGCGGCGGGCCACTCGCTCAGGCACCGGGACCCCGCGGCAACGACCGGTGTGCGGTCCACCGGTCGTAGAGCAGCAACACGATCACCGCGCCGATGACCGAGCCGATCAGGCCGGCGGGGCCGAACCCACGGTCCCGCAGGCCTCCGGTCACCAGCCCCAACAGGAGTCCGCCGACGAGAGAGCCGGCCACCCCGAGGACGAGAGTGGCGAGCAGGCTCATCGACTGCCTGCCGGGCACGACGAGGCGGGCCAGCAGGCCGGCGAGCAGGCCGATGACGAGCAGCCAGAGCAGGGACAGCACAGATCCTCCAGACGTCGTCGCGGTGCACCGGTGGGGGTCGACTCGAGCCGGTCCACGGATCCGGCACGTTGCAGGTCAGCTGGGTCGTGGACCCGAGAGCACCGGGACAGCGAGCGGGCGCTCGTCCGCTTCCGTCACCGGTGGGGGCCCGGCCAGCAGCTGGAGCAGTCGTGCGACCACCCGGGAGGCCCCGCAGATGGTCGCGTTCGCATCGAGGACCGGGGCCAGCCCGTGGCTGTCGACGTGGTCGACGTGGGTGAGGTCCACGAGGGCGGTCTGCCCCTCGGTCTGCCGGACGTGGTCGAGCATGGCCCGGAGCAGGGCCGCGCCGGACACGTCCAGGGAACCGATCACGGTGACCACAGGCCGCGGTCGGCTGCGGTCGACGCACACGGTGAACTCGTCCGGCCAGCCCGGGACCGTGTCGGTGCAGCCCTCCTGCGCGTGGCGCCTCCCCGAGGCCGTGCCTGCCGGGACACCCCCGGTACGGAGCCGGTTCCGCTTCCGCTGTGCTCGCATGGGCCGGACGCTAGGAGTCGTGTGGACGGGCGGCGACGGCATCGCCCGGACGACATCGGCATCCGGCATTGCCGACGGCGGGCAGGCACGGGGCGGCTCACTCCCTGACCAGCGGGTGCTGCGGCCAGCCGAGCAACCGTGCGCCGGTCACGGCCACGAGCAGGGGCAGGTGGTGGTCGGGCTCCCCGGCGTCGTAGCCGGTGAGTTCCCGCACGCGCTGCAACCGGTAGGTGACGGCCCGGACGCTCAGGTGGAGTCGGCGGGCCGTCTCGGCGGCGTTCCGCCCGACGGAGAAGTAGGCCTCCAGCGTCTCGACCAGCGGCGCTGCTCCTCCGCGAGCACCCGTCAGCGGCTCGAGGACCGTGTGGACGAGGTCCGACAGGGCCGTCTCGTCGCGCGCGAGGACGCGGTACACCAGCAGGTCGGCAGCCTGGACCACCTGCTGTCGCAGGCTCAGGCGGCTGGCCGTCTCGAGGGCCTCCACCGCCTCCTGATAGGACCGTTGTACGCCCCGCGGCCCGGCGTGCGGCCGTCCGGCCCCGGCCCGCCACGGCCCCCCGCGCGCGGTACGGGCCACGAGGGGTCCGACGATCCCGGCGACCTCCCGACCGAGGTCGGCACAGCCGTCCCCGTCTCGTGGACAGCTGAGGACGCAGACGAGCCGACCGTTCTTGGCCGCTGCGAGCAGCCCCCTGTCCCCGAAGCGGGCCCGCAGGGCGTCCTCTGCGGCTCCGCGGACACCACTGCCCGAGTCGATGGGCCGCTGCCCCTCGGCCACCACCACCACGTGGGCACCGTTCAACTGCAGCCCGAAGAACTCGGCGCGCTCGATCAGCAGGCCGACCGGGGCCAGACCGGCCAACAGGTCGTCGACGAACTCGAGCCGGAACTCCTCCTCGCGCCGGACGACGAGGCGTTGCGCCTCGACGTAGCCCGCGGTCAGAGCGGCCAGCGCGGCGTCGGCGGCTCGCCACACGGCCTCCCCGATGCCCATGAGCTCCGCCGACCGGACCGGCCTACCCCGGGATGCGCCGAGGAGCTCGGGCAGGCGGGACCACAGCCGGCGCGACGCGTTCATGTGCACGTCGACGAGGGCCGGGAGGCCAACCCCCATCGCGACCGCCTCACCGCCCAGCCGGCGACACGTCGCCTGCTCCTCGGCGCTGAGCACCCGGCCGGTCCGGGCCACCGTCATCAGGGCCCGTGGATAACCGTCCAGCAGTGCAGGAGGAAGACCGTGTCGAGCGCTGGCCGCCTCTGCCACCTCGGACAGCACCTCGTCCACGTGGCTGCCGTCCACCGTGGCGCTGCGCATGACCACCCTCCCTGTCGCCCTCATGGTTCGAGGAGCCCGGTCTTGATGGCGTACCGGGTGAGCTGCGTGCGATCCCGCATGTCGAGCTTCTGCAGGATGTTGGCCCGATGCCGCTCCACCGTCTTGGTGCTGATGACCAGGAGCGCCGCGATCTCCCTCGAGGAACAGCCCTCGGCGATCAGCTTGACGACCTCGGCCTCGCGGGCCGTGAGGACCCGCTCGGGCACGGGTTCACCGCGGCCGGCCCGGTGCAGGTGCTCGCGCATGAGGGTCGTCAGCGCGTCCGGGTAGATGAACGGCTCCCCTCGCACCGCGCCCCGGCAGGCCGACACGAGATCCTGGTCGGCGACGGACTTGAGCACGTACCCCGAAGCGCCGGCCTTGAGGGCCTCGAAGAAGTACTGCTCGTTGTCGTACATCGACAACATCAGGATGGGCAGCTCCGGGAACCGCCTCGACATCTCCCGCGCCGCGTGCAGGCCAGTGAGCCGGGGCATGGCGACGTCGAGCACGGCCAGGTCGACGTCCACCTCACGCGCGAGCGCAACGGCCTGGGCGCCGTCCCCGGCCTCGGCCACGACGCTGAAGTCGGGCTCGCTCTCGAGGATCAGGCGCAGGCCGCGGCGTACCAGGGCGTGGTCGTCAGCGAGCAGGACCCGTGTCGGCTGACCGCCGGTCACGCCCGTGCCTCACGCGCGTGTGTGGGCACAAGCAGCCGGACGTCGGTACCCCCTGCCTCGGACGTCGAGATGCCGAGAGTGGCGCCGACGAGCAGCGCCCGTTCCCGCATCCCCCGGACGCCTGCCCCTTCCTCGCTCCCGTCCATGCCCCGCCCGTCGTCCGCGATCCGGAGCAGCACCCCCGCCTCGTCTGCAGTCGGGGCCAGCTCGACGAGGACCTGCTCCGCACCTGCGTGTCGGGCGACGTTGGTCAGGGCCTCCTGGGCCACGCGGTAGATCACCAGTTCGGTCTCCGGATCGAGGGGGGGTAGGAACGGGCTGAAGGTGCGCTGCACCGCTGCACCGGTGAGCCGGGCGTGTGCGCTCAGGAGGGC
The DNA here is from genome assembly GCF_054050175.1 of Geodermatophilus sp. SYSU D00697. Taxonomy (NCBI): domain Bacteria; kingdom Bacillati; phylum Actinomycetota; class Actinomycetes; order Geodermatophilales; family Geodermatophilaceae; genus Geodermatophilus; species Geodermatophilus sp. SYSU D00697. The sequence goes on along the minus strand of NZ_JBJGYV010000021.1, from coordinate 69,951 downwards.
GGTGAGGGCACTGCACAACCCCAGGTCGTCCAGGACGCCCGGGCGCAGGCGGCGCACCACCTGACGCACCTCGTCGAGGCTGGCCCGCGCCGTCTCCTGGGCGATGCCGATCTCCGGTGCCAGGTCAGCAGGAGCGCGATCGGCGATCCGTCGCAGTCCGAGCAGGACAGCCGTCAGGCTCTGCCCGACCTCGTCGTGCAACTCCTGGGCCACCCGACGCCGCTCGTCCTCCTGGGCTGCCAACGCGCGGCCGGTACTGGCGGCACGTTCGGCCTCCAGCCGGTCCAGCATCGCGTTGAAGGTGCGGATGACGTCCCCGACGGGGCCGTTGCCCTTCTCGGGGAGACGGTGCCCCGGCCGCAGGAGGTCGACGTCCTCCATCAACTGCTGGAGCCGGTACAGGGGCGCCAGCGTCGCGCGCACCAGCGCCGCGTTGGCGAGCACGAGCAGGCCCAGCCCCCCGAGCAGCACGAGGAGCTCGCTGGGCAGGATCGGAGAGGACACCGTGGCCGGCGACGTCGCCAGCACCACCAACCCGACGGCGAACACCGCTGCGTTGATCAGGCAGACCCGCCAGAACAGGGAGATCTCCATCTGGTCGGACCTGCGGCGTCGGTCGCCCATCTCCCTCGTCCTCGTCCTGGGACCACGTGTGGTGCTCCATCCGATCGTCGCCGTCGGGCAGGGATGCGCCAAGCGCGCGCGGTGAAGATGGGGTCCACACCCCATCCCCGCCGTCGCCGATGGCATCGAGAGCACACGACGCCACCGGTGGCCGCCGCGCACGCGGGCCCGGCGGCGGGCACCGCCTCCAGGTCCACGGGTGGGGGCTCGTTGCAGGGATCCGGCAACCAGGACCGGCGCAATCGTCGCCTCGCAGCCGTACCGCGCGGGACCCGACCGTCCATACCGTCCGGCCCGGGAGCAGGTCAGGACGTCGGTTCCGCGCAGCGCGCGGAACCGTGCGGAGAGGACGGTGGTGTACGAGGTGACGGCACACGAGGCAGGTGCGGGGACCGTGGACCTGTGCGCGGCCCACCGTCCCGACAGCCGTGGCCCCACCGCTCGCGGGTGCACGGACGGAGCCGTGTCACCGGTGAGGCGAGCGGTGCGGTCCGCGGCCGTCGTCCTCCTGCTCCTGTCACCCATGGCGCTCAGCGGGTGCAGCGCCGGTCAGGTCACACAGACCGCCACGCAGGCGCGTGACAAGACCGGCGGGGCCGGGCAGGTCGAGGACATCAGCGTCCACGCCGTCCAACTCGCCCATCCACCCGGTGGCGTGTACGAGGTGGGCGACCAGGTGGAGGTGACGATGGCGATCGTGAACAGAGGACGCGTCGACGACCGGCTGATCGACGTCTCCGGCGCCGAGTTCAGCGGCGCCTCGGTCAGCGCCTCCCTCACGGTCCCTGATGCGCCTCCGGACGCGCCCCCTCCCGGACCCGACCGCACCGATCCCATGGCGCTGAGCGGGCAGTCACCTGCCCCGCAGACGACCGCCGTGGACGTCCTCGTCCCGGCTCGCGGTGCGGTCTTCGTCGGCGGCAGTGCCCCGCCGGTCGTCCTGACGGGGCTGACCCGCCGCATCGACGCGGCACAGTCGATGGACCTGACCCTCACCTTCGCCCGGGCCGGTCAGACGACCGTTCCCGCGATCGTGGGGTCTCCTCCCGACGTCCTGCCTCGCACCCCCGCCGTCGACTTCTAGCCCGAGGGCGGCGTGACCCCGCTCAGGCGAGCAGTGCGGCGGTCCTCCGGCGCCTCCGGGAACCGCCGACCCACGTCCCTGACCTCCTCGCCGAGGCCGGTCAGCGACCTCGGCGGCCCGCTGACGCGAATGGGCGATCGTCGAGAGCCCACGAGGGACGGGTGGCCCGTGCTGCGGGGCAGGGACGGCCGTCGCTCGCCGTCCGCCGGCTCCGGCCCGGTCGGGTGGGTGTGCGCCCATCGGGGCGAGAGGTACGGCCCCTCCCCGGTCACCGTTCCGCCGTCGCAGGGAAGAACGGGGTCGGATCCGTGGCGGCCGGCTCCTCGGCGAGCCAGCGCGTGAAGCCCTGCGGATCTCGCCGCTCCAGCTCGTCCAGGTACTCCACCCGCAGGTCGACGAGCACCTGGATGGGGCGGGGGTGGGCTACGCGCCGCAGCGCTGCGGACGTGATCTGCCAGGAGCGGCACAGGTCAGCAGTGCTCAGGTCCTCGACCCAGGCGGTCCCGGGTGGCCCGACCGTCTCCCGGGCCCGTGCCGCCACGGCGCGGTCCCGCGCCGCAGACGACCGCGCCCGGTGGCGGAGCGGCAGTCCGGCGACGCACAGGACCGCGGCCGTGACGAGACCGCCCCACCCCTGGAGGAGTCCGAGACCGAGCACGGACAGCGTCAGCACCGCGTAGGACAGGGCCGCAGCGAGCGTGGGTGTCCTCGGGTCGGGGGCCGCTCCGCCTCCCCACACGAGCCAGCCGTAGAACACGCCCTGCGCCGCCACGCCGCCTCCGATGAGGAGCAGCTCGGCAACCGACAGGTGCCGGAGGGCGCCCAGGAGGCCGTAGGCCGTCACGCCGAGCACGCCGGCCCACCACAGGCTGCGGTAGATCGACCAGGACACCCGTTCCTCCCCCCGGTCGCTCCGGCGGTCCGGTCGACCCCGTCGGTCACACGTGCCGACAGGACACCCCGCGGCGGACGGGTCGTCCACGTCACGGCCCGGCAGGGAGGCTCGGTCCTCCGTGCCGCCTCGCTGCAGCCCGGAGAGCTCGGCGCCGTGGGCGGTCCCCCCCACCCGGTTCCGCCCCCCGCGCCGGCTCTCACCGACGCTCCACGCCGACCGGACACCATCCGGCGAGCACTCCGGCGCTGCGCGCAGTCGGCAACCTCGTCGGACGGTTGTTCGCCGACCGCCGTCCTCGCTCGTCCCCGTGACCGCACCTAGCGTCCGGTCCGCATCCGGGAGATCCGGGGCAGGCCCCGCACAGCACGCCCCTCGCCCGTGCACGCGGGACAGGCCGCTGCGATCCGGTCGCAGCGCGACGACATCCGATCCACGAGGAGGCCGGGATGACCGCCTTGACGTCCAGACCCCCGAACCGCAGGACGCGACCGCCCGCGCCGTGGCAGCTCCCGATCCTGGTGCACGAGCTGGCGGACACCGGTCCGGTGGCCTCCGTCTACCTCGGGACACGGAACGACGTTCGCGACGGCGCCGACCGCGTGTCGAGGAGATGGCAGGAGATGCGCCGCCGGCTGCGGGGCGACGGCGCGCCCGAGTCGATGCTGGTGACGTTGGACGAGTGCATCGGCCAGACGCCGGTACGCGGCGAGGCCATGGCGGCCTTCGCCAGCGCTGACGGCCGCAGCCATGTCGAGCACCTGTCCCACGGGGTGGAGGAGCAGGCCTCTCTCGGCCCGCTGCCGCACGCGTCGCCGCTGCTGACCGGACGACACCGGGGGGTGCCGGTGGTCGTCATGGTCACCGATCGACGCGGCGCCGACCTCCTCCTCCTGGAGCCTGGAGCCCATGACCTGGTCTGCCAGGTGATCGGCGAGGACCTCCTCATCTCGGGCTCGGCACCCGGCGGTCTCCACCGACGGCTCGACCGCGCCGAGCAGCAGTGGACGGCCAACGCATGGGCCATCAGCGAGTCCCTGACCTGGTTGGTGGACTGCGGCAGGGCTCGGCTCGTCGTCGCGGGCGGCGAGGCGGGGACGCTGCAGGTCCTGCGCGCCCGGCTGGAGCCCCGCATCCGGACCCTGCTCGTCGCCGTCCCGGCCGCCTCCGACCTCGGATCGCTGGCCGCTCGAGCGCGGGTCATGGCCGCAGATGCCGCTGTCCTCGAGGAGGCAGCCGTCGTCGAGGAGGTGCTCGCCGGCCTCCCCGACGGCCACGCCTGTGTCGGGGCCGCACCGACACTCCGAGCAGTCGTGCACGGACAGGCCGAGGAGGTCCTCATCGCGCCGGACGAGGCCGACCGCCACCGGGTGCGGCGGCTGTCGCTCGGCGTCGCAGGTGCCCGCCGCCGGGACGTCGGGTCGCCGACCGGGCCGCACGCCCCGTTGTCCGACGTCCTCGTGCGGGCCGCGGGCGCCACGTGCACCGTCGTGCGGACCATCCGCGACGGGCGACGACTCGACGGAGGCGTGGGCGCCGTCCTGCGCGGTCCCGTCGACGTCCCTCCCCTTCCCCCGGAGTGACCGGGACGGCTGTGAGCCACCGCGACGCCGCTGACCGGTCCACGAGGACCCGTGGCCCACCGGTGTCGGGCGACCCCGGTGGCTGGTGCGTCACGACCGGCGATCGCGAGGACACCACCGACGGGCTCGCCGTGGAGACACGGGTCCGCCTCTGTCGGACCAGACCAGGGAGCGACGTGGCGGAGTCCGGCATCCACGACCGCCGAGGCCGGGAGGTGTCGACCGATGCCCCGGCGCAGCACGCGGTACTGATGCGCGCCGGACGACGGTCATGGGCGCTGCTGGGCGTCGTGGGCGTCGCAGCTCTGCCCCACCTCCTCCGCGAGGTGAGCCCATCGCGACGCCGCTGGTGGTCGCGCTCTTCCCTGCCGCTGTCCTGCGCCGGTGCTCCAGCTGCACCCGTTCGCGGTCATCCTCGCCGTCACCGCTGGCGCAGCCACCTCCGGGGTGCTCGGCGCCTTCGTCGCTGTCCCGATCGCCGCTTTGCTGGCCCGGGTCGTCGACCACCTGCGCGGACACCGTCCTGCTGCGGGCCCCGGCTCGAAACCCGACGAGACACACCAGCACGAGGGGATGGGGCCGATCCGGCATCGGAGGAGACGCCGCCCGCGGGGTGTGTCCTGCGGTTGCCGTGCTGCGCGAGACTGCTCGTCGCGGTGCCCGTCATGGGAGTCGCGGCCAGGGCGGGACCCGTGCACATCGCGGGCGACACGGCGGAGGACTCGGGCACCGGTGCCCGGCGGTGGTCTGCCCGCCCGACAGCAGGGGACACAGCGTCAGATCCGGGTCAGCGGCAGCGCAGCGCTCGTCGGACGTGCCGAGGGGGTGGCCGTGTCGGTCGCCGACCTCAACCTGGTCGTCCTCGCGGTCACCGCCCTGGTGCTCGTCGCGGTGGCGGCGGTGCGGCTGTCCTCGCGTGCGGGGCTACCGACGCTGCTCCTCTACCTCGGTCTCGGTGTCCTCATCGGCGAGGCCGGGCTGGGCATCGAGTTCGAGGACGCCGAGCTCACCCAGGTCGTGGGGTTGGTGCTGCTCGGCATCATCCTGGCCGAGGGCGGCCTGACCACGCGGTGGGCGGTGATCCGACCGGTGCTGGGACCGGCCCTGCTGCTCGCGACCCTGGGGGTGGCGATCAGCGTGACCGTCACCGCCGCGATCACGTACGCCCTGCTCGACGTCGACCTCCGGACGGCCGTCCTGCTCGGGGCGGTCGTGTCTTCCACCGATGCAGCCGCCGTCTTCTCCGTCCTGAGACGGTTGCCACTGCGGCGGCGCCTCGGGGCGACGCTGGAGGCGGAGTCCGGCTTCAACGACCCGCTGGTGATCATCCTGGTGACCCTGGTCGTGTCCGACGGCTGGGGACGAGCGGACCCACTGCTGTCCCTGGGCCAGGTGCTCTACCAACTCGCCGTCGGCGCGGCGGTGGGGGTGCTGGTCGCGCGGTCGGGAGAGAGCGTGCTGCGCCGCAGCGCGCTGCCGTCGGTGGGTCTGTACCCCATCGCCACCGTGGCGATCGCCCTGTTCGCGTTCGCGGCTGCCGGGCTCGCCTCGGCCTCGTCGTTCATGGCCGTGTACGTGGCCGGCCTGTGGCTGGGCAACGCCCGGCTCCCCCACCGCAACGCCACCCTCGGCTTCGCCGAGGGCCTGGCGTGGCTGTCCCAGATCGGCTTGTTCGTCCTGCTGGGCCTGCTGGCCAGTCCCAGCAGACTCCCCGACGCGCTGCTGCCTGCACTGATCGTCGGCGGCGGCCTGTTGCTGTTGGCGCGCCCGCTGTCGGTGGTCGTGTGCGCGACGCCGTTCCGCTCCTCGTGGAGGGAACAGGCGTTCATGTCCTGGGCCGGACTCCGGGGCGCAGTGCCCATCGTGCTCGCCACGATCCCGATCAGTGCGGAGCTGCCGGCAGCCGAGACGATCTTCGACATCGTCTTCGTCCTGGTCGTCGTCTTCACGATCGTCCAGGCGCCGACCTTGCCCCCACTGGCGCGGCGCCTGGGGGTCGGTGACGCGGAGGACGCGCGCGACGTGCTCGTGGAGTCGGCGCCACTGGAGCGGCTCGACGCGGACCTGCTCCAGTTCCTCGTGCCGGCGGAGTCGAAGCTGCACGGAGTCACCATGTGGGAGCTGCGCCTGCCACCTGGCGCTGTCGTCTCCCTGATCGTCAGAGACGGGCACACGCTGGTCCCCGACCGGCAGACCACCCTCCGCCACGGCGACCACCTCTTGTTGATCGTGCCGAGCAGGAGCCGGCTCGCCGTCGAACGCCGGCTGCGGGCCGTTCACCGAGCCGGTCGCATGGCCGGCTGGCTGGGCGAGAACGGCGAGGACGGCGCGAGCTCCCGTATCCCCGATGGTGGCTCTCCGGGCAGGTCACGCCTCGAGGTCGTCCAGCACCTGCTGCGCCGGAGAAGTCGGGACCGCCCTCCACCGACGAGCGGTTGAGCTGACCGGTCGGTGGAGCGTCGGAGATCGTCCTCGTCCCCGCAGCCGCCGTCCGGCGGCCTCGGGGCACGGCCCGGGAGCCGTCCCACCTGGCGCCCGGCCTCGACCCGGCGCCCGCAGCCGGCAGGCGCGGTGGACTCAGGGTCGGCTGACGGTGGTCGACCTGGTGGTCACACCGCTCTGGGAAGCGATCAGGGGCCGTTCCGGATCTCTCCGGGACGGCCCCTGACCTGCGGTTTCACTGTCGGGCTGACAGGATTTGAACCTGCGACCCCTTGACCCCCAGTCAGAGTAGGGACGTGTCGGTGCGGGACGCAGGATGTGGTCCCATATCGTTTCTGCAGGCCAGCGTCCTGATGAAGTGCCGCCTCGTGCCACCAACTCCCAGCCCTTCCGAGAGAGTTCGCGCCACATCGCGACCACGTCTGGTCCACCACGACAGGTGGGGCCCCGACGGCTGATCTTGGGCGGGCACCGCTGAGTCAGATGCTTCGGACGGGCTGGGCCGTCGGCACGGGGTGGAGGTCCGCCGGGTCGGGTGGGATGACAAGCAGCCGGTCTTCCGTCCCATCCGGCACGCTTGGCGCGTCGAGGTGGCCCACGGCCGGTTCGGCCGTAGTCGCAGGCTCGCGAAGTCGTTCGAGAACACGACGGCCTCAGCGACCGGCTGGCTCCAGGTCGCCTGCATCGCCACCACCTTGCGGCACCTGAGCCAGAACGGGGCGCGGCCGGCCACGGTGCGTCGAGCCGCGTAGCGGCACGAAGCCCCTCTCGCGCGCGCTCGGAACGCGGCATGGTCGGGCACATGTATCAGGTGACAGGAGGGTCGAGTCCGGATAACGAGGCACAGCATGCTCAGGTCGGGGACGTAGCAGCCGCGTCGGCATCGCACACTTGATCCCCTTCGTGGCCTACTGGCGGGGGCATCATTTCCTCATGGGCGCGCCGGATGCTGCTGGCCCCGCGGGCGGGAGCCGCTATCGCGCCCTGGTGGTCGGTGCTTCGCTCGGAGAGGTGGAGGCGCTGCAGGTGGTCCTGGGCAGCCTCCGCACCGAGATCGGGGTGCCGGTGCTCGTCGCGCAGCACGCCGGGGCGGGTAATCGGCAGCTACAGGAGGTCCTGGGCCGCAGCTCGCGGCTGCCGGTCGCCACCGCCGTCGACGGTGAGACCGCCGAGCCGGGCCGCGTCTATCTCTGCCCGCCGCGGGGCACGCTTCGGCTGGAGCCGGACGGCACGCTCGCCGCCAGGACGCGCGACCGGCCGTCGGCGCTGGGATCGGTCGATGAGCTGTTCGTCTCGGCCGCCCATGCGCTCGGGCCAGCGGTGCTGGCGCTCGTGCTCACCGGCGCCGGGCAGGATGGCCGGGACGGCGCCCGTGCGGTGCGCGAGGCGGGTGGCACCGTGCTCGTGCAGGACGAGGCCACCAGCATGGCCTACGGGATGCCGGGATCGGTCGTCCGGGCCGGGCTGTGCGACCTGGAGCTCCCGCTGGGGGAGATCCCCCGCCTACTCGACGACGCGCTCGGTGCCGGGCTCCCGCTGCCGCTACCCGGTGTGGCTGACGCGCAGGCGGTCTTCGCCCTCGGTGATGAGGTGGGCGCGGCGATGGCCCGCAGGGACTGGGCGGCGACCCCGCTGGGTCCGGTGGAGACGTGGTCGACCGAGCTGCTGACCGTGCTGGCGACGATCCTGCCCAACGAGATGCCGCTGCACGTCTTCTGGGGACCGCAGCACGCGCAGCTGTACAACGACGCGGCCGTGCCGGTGATCGGCGACCGGCACCCGGCGTCGTTGGGGCGGCCGATCCTGGAGGACTACCCGGAGGCCGCCGCGCAGCTCCTCGGCCCGGTGGTCGAGGCGACCGGCGCGGGGCGCGCGGTGACCTACGCGGACCAGCGCGTGCTGCTCCGCTTCGACGAGCGGCTGGAGGAGCACTTCTACACCGTGTGCTGCAGCCCGTTGCGCGAACGCGGCCGCATCGCCGGGACGTTCGCGAACTACGTCGAGACCACGGGCCAGGTCCGGGCCAACCGGCGACTGAGCCTGCTCGACAAGCTGGCCGCGGTGCCAGTCGAGGACGACGCCGGGGAGGCCACGATGGCCGGACGGCTTGCCGCGGTGATGGCTGGCAATCCCGGCACGTCCCCTTCGCATTGCTGTACCTGCCCGACTCGGCCGGCACCGAGCTGCACCTGGCCGGTGCGGCCGGCCTTGCGCCCGGCTCGGCGGTGGCCCCCCGGCGCATCAGTAGCGGGCTGAGCTCGTCGTAGCCGGTGACGGCGGCGTTGTCCAGCAGCGAGCCGGTGCAGGTCGATGACCTGCCGTCGCGGTTCGGGGTGGCCCTGCCTGCGGTGGACGCCGCCGCTGCGGCCGAGTCCGTCCCCGTCACGGCGCTCGTGCTGCCGGCTGGTCGTCGTGACGACGACGTCCCGGCCGTGGTCGTCATCGCCGGGGTCAACCCGCTGATCCCTCTGGACCGGGACTACCGGACCTTTCTGACGCTGGTGGCCGACCGGGTCGGGGCCGCGGTGCTCGCTGCCCGGCGGCGGGCCGACGCCGCGGCGCGGGTCGCCGCGCTACGGGAGCTGAACCGGGCCCACACGGAATTCTTCACCGGGGTCAGCCACGAGTTCCGCACCCCGTTGACGCTGATGCTCGGGCCGCTGGAGGAGCTGCTCGACGCGGCGTCCGAGCTGCGGCCCGAGCACGCCGAGGCGGTGGGGCTGGCGCACCGCAACGCGCTACGGCTGCTCAAGCTGGTCAACATGCTGCTGGAGTTCGCGCAGGCCGAGCAGGGCCGCGTCGTCCCCCGGTTCGCCCCCGTGGACCTCGCCGCGCTGACGGCCGAGCTGGCCGGGGTGTTCCGCTCAGCGTTCGAGGCGGCGGGTCTGACCCTCGACGTCGACTGCCCGCCGCTGGGACGCCTGCTTCCCGTGGATGCCGACATGTGGGAGCGCATCGTGCTCAACCTGCTCTCCAACGCGCTCAAGCACACCTTCACCGGCGGCGTCACGGTGACCCTGCGGCTGCAGCCCAATCACGCCGAGCTCACCGTCGCCGACACCGGCATCGGCATCGCCGAAGCCGACCAGCGCGACCTGTTCACCCGGTTCCACCGGGTACGCGGCGCGAAGGCACGCAGCCACGAAGGGTCCGGGCTCGGGCTCGCGCTGGTCGCTCAGCTCGTGCGCATGCACCGGGGCAGCGTCCGCGTGCGCAGTCGGCCCGGAGAGGGCAGCGCGTTCACCGTCTGGATCCCGGTGGCCCAACCTCGGCAGGCGGACGCCGTGCACGGTCCCGACCCTGGTGCCAGGGCGGCCTACCGGCAGGCGCTTCTCGACGAGGCGGCGCTGTGGGCGGCCGGGAAGAGCGCGCCCGCCGGCATCCGCGACACCGGCCCAGTCGCGCCGGTGCCGCGGGGGCGGCGCGCGACGGTGCTGCTCGTGGATGACAACGCCGATCTACGTACCTACATCACCCGGCTGCTCGCCGACCGGTACGAGATCATCGCCGTCGCCGACGGCCGGTCCGCTCTCGCCGAACTCGAGGAGCAGCACGTCGACCTCGTACTGGCCGACGTCATGATGCCCGAAATGGACGGGCTGGAACTTCTCCGCCGCGTCCGATCCGACGAGCGACATCGCACCACCCCGGTCATCCTCCTCACCGCGGTAGCGGCGACCGACTCCATCGTCGCAGCGTTCAACGCAAGCGCCGACGACTACATCGTCAAGCCGTTCAACGCCCGCGAGCTCGTCGCCCGGGTCGAAGCTCAGCTCACCCTCGCCGACCTCCGCCACCCCCGACGCGCGGAATCGCCGCACAAAGTCATGTAGTGGACTGCACCTCGATGCGTTCGCCACGGGCGCCTGACCATCGGCATGTCCGGGCGGTTCGGGGACCGGTGGCCCTTCAGCGGTGGAATAGGGACACACCCAGTAAGAGAGGACGGCGCCGCTCAGCGGTGCTGCACCAGATCAGTCGTCAGCGGACTGCCCCGACGCGCCGTCCGCCTCGTTCCGGTTGCCGCGCCCGCCGTCCTGGACGGTGGTGTTGACGCGGTCGGTGACGCGCTGCTCCAGGTCGGCAAGCCGCCGATCGGCCTGTTCCTGGGTGATCCGCCCGTCGGCGACGGCCTGGGCGATCCGCTCCTGCTCCGCGGTGACCAGTGCCTGCACGACAGTGTCGAGCGCGACCCCCTTGTCCTCGGCCACCTGCGCCAGCGTGGCGCCGTCGGCCTCGAGGGCGGTGTGCAGATCGTCCTCACTCATGCCGAGGGCCTCGGCGGCAGCCGTCAGGTCCAGGCCCCGGCCGTGGTGCCCACCACGGCTACCGAAGCCGGCTTCGCTCAGCGTGGTGGCCACCTCGTCGGCCTGCTCCTGGGAGATGGAGCCATCGCTGACCAGGCCCGACAGCGCGTCCTTGATGCGCTCGACCCGGGACGACAGCGCGTCCCCGAGGGTGTCCGTGACGGCCAGCGCTGGCCCGGCCACGGCCAGGCCGGTGAGGGCCAGTGCACCGGTGGTGGCGGCGATGACGAGCTTCTTGCGCACGTGTGCTCCTTGACCGGGTCGGTGTCTCCGACCGTCCGTCCCACCGTCCGGGCACAGGCCGTGTACCCCCTGCGACCATGCCGGGAGGTTCCTGTGAGTGGGGTTCCTGCTCGGAACCAACCCGGTCCTGCCCTCCGTCCGTGTCGACGCGAAGACACCAGCGGAGCCGCCCGACCAGCGCCCATCCGGTGTGCGTTTGCTGGAGGCACGCGGTCACCGTGATGGCGCGGAGCACGCACTCACCCGTCGGGCAGGGCCACCGGAGAGCGAGCGCGGCGGCCGCGGGAGAGACTGCCCTGAGGCGGCAGGTAGCCCCTCGGCCACCGCGAGTGCGGACAGCGTGCGCGACGTCGCCATGCGCAGCGCCGGGACACGGGGACGAGGCGCAGGGAGTGAGCCGGGTGGACCTGCAGGAGACGGACGCGGCGGCGGTACCCGTGGCACCGGACGGGTTGTCCCAGCGGGAGGCCGAGGCCCGGCGCCGGCGCGGTGAGGGCAACACCGCCGTCAGTCGGTCCTCGCGCAGCTACGCGCAGATCCTGCGCACCAACGTCTTCTCCTTCTTCAATTTGGTCCTGTTCGCCATCGGCGTCGCGCTGCTGGCGCTGGGCCGGGTCAACGACGCGGTGGTCAGCGTCGGGCTGGGCCTGGTCAACGCTGCGATCAGCGCGGTCCAGGAGATCCGGGCCAAGCGCAAGCTCGACCGGCTGCAACTGCTTTCCCGCGGCACCGTCACCGTCGTCCGGGACGGCCGGGACGTCGAGGTGCTCCCGGAGGAGATCGTCCGCGGCGACGTGCTGCACGTGCTGCCCGGGGACCAGGTCGTCGTGGACGGGCCGGTCCTCGACGGCGGCCGGATCGAGGCCGACGAGTCGCTGCTGACCGGCGAGTCCGATCCCCAGCTGAAGGAGCCCGGGGACGACCTGCTGTCGGGCAGCTTCTGCGTCGGTGGCGAGGGCCGCCAGTTCGCCCGGGACGTCGGCGGCGCCAGCTACGCCAGCCGGCTCACCGCTGACGCCCGGCGGGTGTCGACCGACACCACGCCCCTGCAGCGCCGCATCGGGTTCGTCGTCCGGCTGGTCATCTGCCTGGTCGTGCTGATGAGCGGCGCCATCCTGGCCCAGGCCGCCCTCGAGGGGTTCTCCCTGGTCCGGGTGGTGCAGACCACCGCGGTGCTGTCCGGGCTGGTGCCCTACGGACTGTTCTTCCTCGTCGCGGTGGCCTACACCGTCGGCGCGGCGAAGAGCGGTGGACGGGGCGCGCTGGTGCAGCAGGTCAACGCGGTGGAGTCGATGAGCAACGTCGACGTCGTCTGCACCGACAAGACCGGCACGCTGACCACCGGCCGGCTCAGCCTGGCCGAGGTCGTGCCGGTCGGGCCGGCGGCGCTCGGCGACGTCGAGCGGCTGATCGGCTCGTCGGCCCGCAGCGCGGCCGCGGCCAACCTCACCACCACGGCGCTGGCCGCCGCTCTGCCCGGCGAGGCGTGGCCCGTGCGGGAGGAGGTCCCGTTCTCCTCGTCGCTGCGGTGGAGCGCGCTGCGCACCGACGACGGCGTCTTCGTCCTCGGCGCCCCCGACGCGCTGGCGCCGCACCTGTCCGGCGAGCCCCTCACCGGCGTGGTGAGCGAGCGGGCCGCGCAGGGGTTGCGGGTGCTCGTCGTCGCCCGCGCCGTCGATCCGCCGGCCTCGCTGCGTGACGGCGGACGGCCGCGGCTGCCCGCCCTGGAGCCGCTGGCGGTGATCGCGCTCGCCGACGAGCTGCGGCCGCAGGTGCGCGAGACGATCGGCCGCTTCCTCGCCGACGGCGTCGCGGTCAAGGTCGTCTCCGGCGACGACCCGCGCACCGTCGCCGCGCTGGCTCGGCAGGCCGGCCTGGACGGCACGGACCCGCTCAGCGGCGCCGACCTCGACGGGCTGACCGACCCGGCACTGGACGACGTCGTCGCGCGCACCGCGGTGTTCGGCCGCATCGCCCCGGAGCAGAAGGAGCGCCTGGTGGGCTCGCTGCGCCGGCAGGGCCGCTACGTCGCCATGCTCGGGGACGGGGTCAACGACGCCCGGGCGCTCAAGGCCGCCCAGGTCGGCGTGGCGATGCGCAGCGGCAGCGCCGTCACCCGGGACGTCGCCGACATCGTGCTCACCGAGGACTCCCTGGCCGCCCTCGTCCCGGCACGTCTGGAGGGGCGCCGCATCATCAGCGGCATCGCGACCTCCATGCAGGTCTTCCTCGCCCGGGTCGGCACCCAGGGGCTGGTCATCCTCGCGGTGACCATGCTCGGCCTGGGCTTCCCGTACGCCCCGGCCCAGGTGGGGCTGACCCTGCTGACCGTCGGTGTCCCCACCCTCTTCCTGACGATGTGGGCGCGCCCGGCTCCCCCTGATCCGCACCTGCTGGCAAACCTCGGGCGGTTCGTCATCCCCGCCGCGCTGGTCACCGCCGCCGGCGGCGTCGCGGTCTACGCCTACCACTACACATCCCTGCTCGCCGGCCCGCCCGGCGGCGAGGTCCCGGCCGACTTCGTGGCCCGCTTCGAGGAGTGGACCGGGCTGTCGGCCGACGACGCCGGGTTCTCCGAGGCGGTCGCGACCATCGGTGCGCAGACCGCGCTGTCGACCTTCGTCTCCTACGCGGCGTTCCTGCTGATCCTCTTCCTCAAGCCGCCGTCCAGGCTCTTCGCCTCGTGGACCCGGCCGGACGGCGACCGGCGACCGGCCGTACTCGTCGCCGTGCTGGTCGTGACCTTCACCGCGGGGTTGTTGATGCCCTGGTTCACCGGCTACTTTGGGCTCACCGAAGCCGCGCAGCCGGTGTTCACGACGGTGCTCCCCGCGCTCGTCCTGTGGTTTCTCGTGCTGACCGCCGCCTACCGGTTCCGGCTGCTCGACCGCGCCCTCGGGTTCGACCTGCTCGCGGATCCCCGCACACCCCGGCGCTGATCCCTGTCCGACCGGCCGGTCACCTGGCTGGGCGTCCAGCGAGTTCCCAGCCGCCGTACACCGGCTGGCGTGCCCGCCGCTGGGACCGTCGTCGGTACGGACCACCGGTGAGGGAACCGTGAGAGACATGAGCCCGCTGGACCGCCTACGCCGCCTCCTCCAGCGCCCGGCCGCCACCTGGCACAGCCCCGCCCGACCAGCTCGAGCACCTGCATGCCGAGGCGTTCACCCGGCTGCCCCCCGACCAGCGCCGGCAGGTCCTGGCCGCTCCGAGCGACGAGATCCCGCCCAGCGGCGCTGCGGAAGGTCGGCGCGGGCCCCGAGAACCCGGCCGGCTGCCGGGTCCGGTTGTCCCTCTCGTGGTGCGGACGGCCTTCAGGAGTTGCTGATCGGACCTGCGCGAACGCGTCTGTCGGCCCGCAGAGCCCCGTTGTCGAGGTGGGCGGCTCAGCTCCCGTCGATGTGGGCCGCCTTGGCACCGCCGGCGACGGAGTACTGGATCGGCACCTTGCGGGTGGCCATGAACTGCTCGAGGGTCTCCCCGCGGAAGCTGGCGTAGACCTGCGGGTTGGAGACGCCGAGCACCGCGGCCATCTTCTCCAGCACGAAGAAGCTGACCCCGCGGCGCACCATCTCCAGCCACTCGCGGCCGCGGATCAGGTCGCGCTCCTCGTCGGTCAGCTCGAACTCCTCGGCCAGCGCCTCGAAATCGTCGACGAACCGCTGCCGATGCGCGGGCTCGACCAGCCGGTGGAGGAAGTCGTTGATGCGGAAGCAGGCGCGGCTGCGCTCCAGGGTGAAAGGGTGGGTGCCCGGCAGCTCCTCGGCCCCGGCGAACTGGTGACCGATGTGCGCGCGGTAGGCCGCCACCTCCGCGGGGTCGGGGTTGCTCCCCAGGTCCTCGAACACCACGGTGGCGATGTTGGTGACCGAGGGCGCGTAGGTCTGGGCGTGCACCTTCGTGACGGTGCCGGACAGAGCCCCCCGCATGATCAGCCACACGATGACCTCGGACCCCTCCCAGCCCCCGAGCTTCGCGAACTCCGCGACGCGCATCTCGGCGAGCTTCTCGGGAGCGGTTTCGAGCAGCTGCAGGAACTCGTCGTCCCAGGCCTCGTTGATGAAGCCGGCGCGCTCACCGTGGACCTGGTGCGACATGCCACCGGTGGCCGCGATGGCCACGCGCAGGTCGTCGTCCGGGAAGCTCTCGATCGCCTTGCGCAGCGACTGGCCGAGCTTGTAGCAGCGGCGAGCGCTGGGGATCGGCAGCTGCAGGACGCCGACCTGCAGCGGCACGATGCTCCCCGGCCACGGGCCGTCCTCGTCGCCCATCATCGACAGCGGTGACAGGACCCCGTGGTCGACCGGCTTGCCCTGGAAGAACGACATGTCGAACTCGTCGGCCATGAGCGCGGCACCGATGTGGCGGGCCAGCGCGTCGTGGCCCCTCGCCGGCGGGACGTCGCGCGGACCGCCGCCCTCGTCCGCCGGGACGTACGCGTCGTCCACCCCGAGGGCGAAGGCCGAGTAGTGGTCGAAGAAGAACGACGTGATGTGGTCGTTGTAGATCATGAACAGGACGTCGACGTCCTGGCGCCGCACCCAGTCCCGCACCTCGGCGAAGCCGTCGAAGATCGGCGCCCAGGCCGGGTCGTTCTGCTTCTGCATGTCCAGGGCGAACCCGATGGTCGGCGAGTGCGACATGCCGATACCGCCCACGATCTTGGCCACGGTCTTCCTCCTGCTGCTCGAGATCTGTCTGTGCGGGGTCTTCTGTCGTTCGGGTCAGCCGGCGGCGATGAGCGAGTCGACGTCGACGGCGTCCTCGGTGGCTCCGTACTGCTGCATGAGCTCGGCGACCGCGGTGATCGAGTCGACGTCGATCTCCTGCGGGTAGGCGGGCAGCGCGATCTGCTGGGCGACCTCGGGCTCGATCTGGGTGTAGGTGGTGATGATGCGCCGCACCTCGTCGGGGTTGTCGCTGGCGTACTGCAGCGACTCCTGGACCGCGGCCCGGAACTCCTCGACGACGTCGGGGTTCTCCTGGATGTACTGCTGCGTCGTGAAGTAGGTGGCGACCGTCAGGTCCTCGACGGCCTCGGCGTAGGGCGCGGCCACCACCCGGTCACCCCGGCCGGTCATGGCGGACAGGAACGGCTCCACCACAACGGCGGCGTCGACGTCACCGTTGGCGACCGCAACCGGCATGTCCGGGAACGCCAGCTCGACGAAGTCGACGCTCGACGGGTCACCGCCCGCCGCCTCGACCACCGCGCGGGTCGTGACGTCGTTGATGTTGTTCAGGTTGTTGATCGCCACGCGGCGGCCGGCGAGGTCCGCCGCGGTCTGGATGGGGCTGTCGGCCGGGACGACGATGCCGGCGAAGTCGGTGGCCGGATCGCCGGTGGACGACGCGCCCTCGGCGACCATGCGCAGCGGGATGCCCTCCGAGCCGGCCAGCAGCGCCGAGGTGACGTTGCCGAAGGCGAACTGGAGGTCGCCGGAGACGACCCCGGGCACCGCGGCGGCGCCGCCGCTCTGCGTGACCAGCTCCAGGTCGATGCCGTGGTCGTCGAAGAAGCCCTGCTCCTCGCCGAGGTAGATGGGCGCCACGTCGACGATCGGGATGACGCCGACGGCGATCTGCGTCGGCCCGCCGCCCTCCGTCCCGGAGGCCGAGCCGCTGTCGTCGGAGCCGCAGGCGGCCGTCGTCAACACGGCCACGGCAGCGAGCGGGGCGATCAGTCGGCGGACTCGCACCGACGTGGGACCGGAGGTGGCAGAACGGGAGATCGTGGTCACACATCGAGTGTCGAAGAGGTAGATCGATCGGTCCAACGCCGATGTGCGGCCTCAGCGATCGACGAATCAGATCGATGAGCGCGCGCTTCTGGGGCACGCGTCCGCGGGCGGTGCTCGCAGCAGACGTACGACCGGGTCACCGTCGGACACTGACTGTCCGTGGCCGAGGTCTCGTCGGGCTGGGCCGCCTGTCCGATGACGCCGGTGGAGGTCATGGGGCTCGCCGCGGTGGCCTCGACGCTCGCGGTGCTGACCGGCGGCAAGACACGGCGTCACCGAGTGCCGGCCGTCGAGGAGATCGGCGTCCCGTGGGACGCCCGCACCCTCCGGGGTGAGACGACCCGCCTTCGGGCACCCTCCACGGACGAGGCGAGAACTCGAGCTCCCGGGGGTGCGGTGGAGGGATCGGCGCGGCGCGCCCATGGTCAGCGGTGGCGGAGCGCGGTCGCACGTCTGCTGGAGGTCACTCCACAGACCGACACCGCCGCGACCGCCGTCCGGGCGGGGTTGTCGATCGCCCTACCGCTCCTGGTGCTCTGGGCTGTGGGGCACGTCGAGTGGTCCCTGTACGCCACGTTCGGGGCCTTCACCGCCGTCTACGGCCGGGGCCGGACACGCGGCGCACGGCTGCGGATCCAGGCCGCGGTCGCACTCGTCCTCACCGCCGCGGTCACCACCGGGGCTCTCGTGGCGCTCAGCGTCCACCGGTCCTGGCTCGCCGTCCCGGTCGCCGCCGCGTGGGCCACCGCTGCGGCCAGGGCCTCGGACCACTACCGCTGGCGGCCGCCCGGCCCCACGTTCGCGGTGTTCGCCGTCGCGGCCTGTGCCGCCGTCCCTCTCGACCGGCCGGCTCAGGTCGCCGCGGCGGTGGCGACCACGGCCGGGACCGCCGCGTTCGCCCTTTTCCTGAGCGCTGTCGAGCCCGGACGGAGAGCCGCGTCGTACGCCGCTGGCCCTGCCGACCCGTCGGCGCACCGGCAGAAGGTGCACGCACTGCGGTGCGCGGCCGCCGTGTTGCTCGCCGGCACGGCCGCCACCGCGGCAGGCATCAGCCACCCCTACTGGGCGGTGGTGGCAGCTGTGGTCCCGCTGGCCACGCCGACGCTGTCGCGCCAGGTCGTCCGAGGGCTCCACCGCCTGCTGGGCACGCTCGTCGGGCTGGTGCTGGCGGCCCTGCTGCTGGCCCTCCCGCTGCCGCCGATCGTCACCATCCTCGTGGCCGCGGCGCTGCAGACGGTGACCGAACTGCTCGTCGCCCGCCACTACGGCGCCGCACTCCTCTTCATCACCCCTCTGGCGCTGCTCCTCGGCCACCTGGCCCATCCGCAACCCATCGGCTCGCTCCTGGCGGCCCGAGCACTGGAGACCGGCATCGGCGTCGCTGTCGGCCTCCTGGTCGCCGTCGCCACCCGGGACCGCAGCGCTGCCGCGCACAGCGCCACCGTCGGCGTCGAGCATCGATGACGACGGATGGGGCCACATGCCCGGGACGTCGTCTCGGCAGCGGACCGCGGCCTTCGGAACGGCAGGGCGATGGCGTCGCGGACGCTGGGGCCCACGTCACGACGACACGACCGACCGTCCGCGCACCCACCGGCACGGGTGCCGGTGCAGTCCTAGGTGCGCGGCCCGATGGGCTCGTCCTGGTCACACACCAGCTGGCCGTTTATCACGTGGCACGAGGCCTGGTAGCCGTGTGAGTAGAGCGCCTCGCCGACCCAGTCGTACCCGACGGCCGGCTCCGTGGGCGGCGTGTAGGGGACGAAGTTCGCTGCGTCGTCGGTACTGCCCGAGCCGTCGTAGCGCGCCACCGCCGGATACGGGTACACCGGGCGCGTGCGCGTCACCGTGCCGTCGTCGTCGACCCGGGAGGCGATGATCTCCTCCGGCGGTGTGCGCGTCTCCGTCCAGGCCATCAGCGGGGTGAGGACGTCGAACGTGTTCGCGCCCGTTCCTCCTCCGCAGTGGGCCACCCCGGGGAACACGTACAGCTTGGCGAACCGGTCGGCCTGCTCGGCCCCCATGTACTCGCGCACGTGTCGGTAGTAGTCGAGTGTCGACTGCGGGGTGATGTGTTCGTCCTCCCAGCCGTGCCAGAGCAGGAGCTTCCCGCCGCTGCGGGCGAACCGGGTCAGGTCCGGGTCGGTCGCGGCCAGGTACGCCGAGCTCTGCACGACCTGCCAGAAGTAGTCGACGGTGAACTGGAGATCGGCGAGCTGGTAGTTCGGGTCCTGCTGGTTCTGGAAGGCCAGGTACCGCAGGAAGGGTAGGGCGAACATCTCGCTGGCCGACGGGCCCTCCGCCGTCTCGGGCACGAAGAGGCTCCAGCCCAGCTCCGAACCCCACTCATGCGCGATCGGCTGCTCGAGGTGCCGCCCTTCCGCGTCGACCGGACCGTCGTGCAGCCTGCGGACCACGTCCACCTCGGCCTGGGTGAGACAGGCTGAGGCATCGGCCTGCTCGCTCGGGCACAGCAGCGTCGCCGGGTCGAAGTCGCAGGCACGGGGGTCGTCGAGGATGCCGTCCACCACGCCGTCGGCGTCGTCGCAGGCGTCCAGCACGGCCTGGTGGATCAACGGCAGCTTGCCCGCCAGCAGGATGAACCGGCCGTCCGCGTCCCGGTTCGCGAGCACGTTCCAAGCGTGGTGGTAGGTGTTCTGGACGACGATGTCGTTGGCGGGCGCGCCCGCGGCGATCCCGTCGAAGTCGTCCGGGTAGCGCTGCGCCTCCATGAGGGCCTCGCGGCCGCCGTCGGAGCAGCCGTCGAAGTAGGAGTACGCCGGCGCCTGACCGTAGAACTCGCCGATGACGGCCTTGGCGACCTGCGCGAGGGCGTGCTGAGCCCGGTAGGCGAAGTCGAGGATCGCCTGCGGGTTGTCCGCGGCCCACGTGCCGTCGTTCTGGCCCTGGTGGCCCATGTCGGTCGCGGCCATCGCGATGGTGCCGTCGGTGACCGGCCGGCAGGTGCCGGCCATCGGCGGGTCGAGGGTGATCGAGCCGCACAGGCCGCCGCAGCCGACCTGCAGGTACCGCTGCGTCCAGCCCTGGGTCGGCAGCACGAGCTCGAACACCGCGGCGCCCGGGCCGATGACCCCCGTGACGTGGCAGGCAGGGGCGGTCACGGCGAAGGGATCCCGGGAGTTGCCGACCGGGGTCCCGGCATCGATGGGGGCCGCTGAGGTGATGGTGACCGGGCCGTCGGTGACGCCGGTCAGGTCGAGCTCGGCCACCGCCGCGCAGTCCACGACCGGCAGCACCGCCGGCAGGTCCGCGAGCCCGTCGGCGGCCTCACCGGCGGGCCCGGGGTCCGCGAGGGCGGTGGCCTGGCTCAGCGCCAGGGCGGCGAGCACCGCACTCGTCACCGCCAGGATCCGCCGGGCCGTCCGCGCACCGGAGCGGCGTCGTCCCGTCCTGATCTGCATGGACCGTCTCCTCACGTCGGCGCACCAGCCGGGACGGGCGGGTTCAGCTGCTGCCGGCTGCGCCGGCCCGGCGAGGGTGGGCTTCCGTCCGGGCGGTGTCGGTGGCTTCGATCACGGCCCTGCCTGCAGCGACCACCGCAATTGTCACGTCTTCCTGGACGAGCTGCTCGCTGATCGGCCGACCCCTGGACCGGCCTCGCCCGAGCGAGGACGGCGACGGGCGCGGCGACCGTTGCGATCACCAGACGCTTCCCTCGATGGGGTCCACGTCCACCGGCATCGGCTCGACGTCGTCGGGGGCGACCGACGGCGTGCCGTGGGTGTGGAAGGACTCGATCGTCCTCAGCCCCCACGCCTGCCCCTTGGCTCGCTCGGCCTCCGTCCAGGTGATGGGCTTCCAGTCGGGGGCCAGCACCATACGGGCGCCGGCGTTGCACAGCTCGATGCGATTGCCGCCGGGCTCGTACACGTAGAGGAAGAAGGTCTGCTGGATCGCGTGCTTGTGCGGGCCGGTCTCGATGAACACGCCCTGTTCGAGGGCGATGTCGGCCGCGCGCAGGATGTCCTCGCGGGTGTCGGTGGCGAACGCGATGTGGTGCAGCCGACCGCGCGAGCCGGTCCAGTCCTGGGTGTAGACGACGTCGTAGCTCTTGTTCGTGAACGTCTGCCAGCTGGCCGCGATCGTCCCGTCGTCGAGCTGGATCTGCTCGGTGACCATGGCACCCAGGACGTCGACCTGGAAGTCCCTGTTCGCCAGCGGCTCGGCGCCGAGGAAGTTGATGTGGTCCAGGCGTCGCGCGCTGGCGCCCCGGGCCGGATAAGCCTGGGCCTGGTTCTTCAGCGATGGCGTCAGCTCGGCCGGCGGGCGGTACCACTCGCTCTCGTAGTAGAGGCCGAACTCGTGCCCGTCGGGGTCGGTGAACGCGTACGTCGGCCCGTAGCCGGGGTCGCCGTCCTGCCACCCGATGCCGTGGCCGCTGGCCTCGATCGCCTTGACACGGCGGTCGAGCGCGTCCGGGCTGGCGGCCCGCAGGTTGGTGCGCCCGACCCCGGACGTGGTGTGGTCGACCAGCTTGATCGAGGTGTTCTCGTAGTCGTCCCACGTGCGCAGGTACACCGTGTCCCCGGATGATCCGTTGACGGTCAGTCCGAGGTAGCGGGTGAAGAACTCGACGCTCTGATCGAGCACCGGGGTGCGGAGCTCGACGTGGGCGAGGTGGGCGATCTCGTGCATCGGTGGCATGACGTCTCCAGGAGGATGTGGGGTGGGCGCCCCCTCCCGGGCACCGCCCCGAGCGTGCGAGGGGTGGGGAGGAGGGGACCCTTCTCAGGCGCGGGGGTAGGCGGGGCCGTCGAAGAGCTTCCGGGCCGTCCGCACGACCCCGGAGCGCACCACCCGCGGCGGGGTGGCCGCGGCGTCGACGACGACGTCGACCAGCAGGTGGCCGGTGGGGTGCTCGACGTCGACCTGCGACCGGCCGGCGTCCCAGGCGGCGGTGAGCTCGTGCCCGACCGCCCCGGGCAGGAGCAGGCCGGTCGCCACGCTCACCGCGGCCAGCACGCCGATCGAGGTGTGCGGCTGCACGGGGATGAACGACCGGGTGCACACCTGGCCGCCGTCCCGGGCGGGGGCGACCAGCACGGTCTTGGGCACCGACGAGCGGCTCACGTCCCCGAGGCCCATGAGCTGCCCGGCCTTGGTGCGCAGCGCGTCGACCCGCTCGAGCAGCGCGGTGTCGGCGGCCAGCTGCTCGTGCGGCTCGTAGCCGGTCAGCCCGAGGGACTCCGCCGTCGCGACGACCACCGGCATGCCGTTGTCCACGCAGGTGACCTCGACCCCGTCGACGGTGTCGCGGAGGTGGCCGGTGGGCAGCAGGCTGCCGGTCGCCGACCCCTCGGTGTCGGTGAAGGCGAGCACCACGGGCGCGGCCGTCCCCGGCACGCCGGCGATCTCGACGTCGCCGCGGTACTCGACCCGGCCGCCCGGGGTGGGGAACGTGGCGACCGCGACGCTGTCGGAGTTGACCATCCGGATCCGCACGGTGGTCTCCTCCGCGCCGGCGGGCACCAGGCCGCGCTCGACCGCGAACGGCCCGACGCCGGCCAGGATGTTGCCGCAGTTCTGCTGCGTGCTGACGGTGGCCTCGTCCACCCCCAGCTGCAGGAACAGGTAGTCGACGTCGGCATCCGGGTGCTCCGAGGGCCCGACGAGGGCGACCTTGCTGGTCAGCGACGTCCCGCCGCCCAGCCCGTCGATCTGCCGCGGGTCGGGGGTGCCCATCAGCCGCAGCAGCAGGTCGTCGCGGTCGGCGGGGTCGGCGGGCAGGTCGCCCGGCTCGAAGAACAGCCCCCGGGACGTGCCGCCGCGCAGCATCGTGCAGCGGACGCCGGCGTCGTCGTAGCCGGAGGCGTCAGTCACCGCCGGCCTCCTTCCGGTACTCCTCGTAGGTCAGGTACTCGATGCCGAACTCGGGCAGCCGCTCGCGCAGGCCGTAGCGGTCCAGGCCCAGCTGCCCCTCCTGGAAGGCGGCGCGGGCGGCGGCCTCCTTGTCCAGACGGGCCTGCGAGGCGGTCAGCGCGCGGGCGACGTCGGCCCGGGGCACCACCATCACGCCGTCGTCGTCACCCAGCACGACGTCGCCGGGGTGGATCGTCTGGCCGCCCAGGACGACCGGCACGTTGACCGCGCCGGCGGTGGCCTTGACCGAGCCCTGCGCGCTGATCGCCCGCGACCAGGCGGGGAAGCCCATCTCGCGCAGCTCGGCGACGTCGCGGACGCCGCTGGCCAGGATCACGCCCCGCACGCCGCGGCGGGCCAGCGCGGTGGCGAACAGCTCGCCGAACAGCCCGTCGGTGGACGGCGAGTTGGTGGCCACCACGAGGACGTCGCCGGCCCGGCACTGCTCGACGGCGACGTGGATCATCAGGTTGTCCCCGGGCCAGCACACGACCGTGACGGCGGTGCCGCCGATCCGCGCGCCCGGCCACGCCGGCCGGTACTCGGGGCCGAGGTAGCCGACCCGGCCCAGCGCCTCGTGCACGGTGGCCACGCCGAAGGTGCCCAGCTTCTCGGCCTCGCCGGCGTCCGCCCGGGGCGGGTCGGTCACGACGACGGTCTTCATAACTGCTCCTTGGTGGTGGTGGGTCCGCTCGCTACAGATGCGGGGACGGGGGATTCGGGGGCTCCTCCTGGGTGGGACGGGGAGTCGGCACCGGTCACCGGCGTCCCCGGTGGGACTCCGGCGGCCGGGCCAGGAGGATCGAGCAGTGCGGCCGCCGCCGGATGACGTGTTCGGCGACGGTCGACCCGCGGTGGTGCTGATAGCCGAGCACGATGAGGTCGACGGCCAGTTCCTCGGCGCGCTGGACGATGACGTCGGCGACGTCGTGCTCCGTGGCCCCGACGAGCTCGCCGTGGACCTCGATGCCGGCCGAGGCCAGCCGATCGACGGCGTCCTGGACGACCTGCCGGTCCTGGACGTCGACGTCGTCCTCGACCGGGTCGACCCCGAACCCGGCGCCGGCCGTGATGTCACGGGCGCCGAGGTGCCCGCGGGCGACGTGCAGCAGGTGGACCGAGGCACCGGCCATCGTCGCGAACTGCGCCGTACGCGCGAGCGAGTCGTCCGGGGAGTCGGGGGACGCGTCGACGGCGACCAGCATCCGGTCGTACACGGTGGGCCTCCAGGGGGTCGAGGGTGGTCAGGACACCGGGCCGGGTCAGCGGCCGAGCTGCGCGGGCTGCGTCACACCCGGCGTCGTCGCCGACGGCTCGACGACGGTGGGGTGCAGGTCGTGCGCCCGGCGCGTCGGCACCAGCAGGGTCAGGACGACGCCGGCCAGGGCGATGCCGGCCAGGATGAAGAAGATCGAGTTCAACGCGAGGCCCGCGCCGACCAGCAGACCGCCGAGCAGCGGGCCGCCGATCCCACCGAGCCGGCCGAACCCGGCGCACCACGCCACCGCCGCGCCCCGGACGTTCGTGCGGAAGTAGTTGGCCACGAAGCCGTAGACCAGGGTCTGCGTGCCGCTGGTCCCGACGCCGGCGAGCGCGACGAACAGCAGCAGGAACCCCAGCGGCAGGCTCAGCGTGAGCAGGGCGATGGCGACCGCACCCAGCAGGAAGAAGCCGGCCACGACGGGCTTGGGTCCCCAACGGTCGGCCAGCCGCGAGCCGATCAGCTGACCGACCACGGCCGCGCCGTTGAGCACGAGCAGGAACGCCAGGGAACCCTTGGTCGTGAAGCCCGCGCGGCCCATCAGCTCCGGCAGCCACGTGTTGAGCGCGTAGACGAGCACCAGGCCGGTCACGCTCATGAACCCGAGCAGGATGGCCGGAAGGGCGTTGGCGCCGCTGAAGAGCCCGGCGAAGCCGACCCGCTCGCGGCGGTCGGACGTCGCGGCCACCGGCGGTGCCTCCGACAGCGGCACGCCGGTCCGCTCGGCGAGGGCACGGGCCTCCTCGAGGCGACCGCGGGCCTGCAGCCACACCGACGACTCGGGCAGCTTGACGGCCGCGAGCGGGAGCAGCGTGACCAGGGGGAGCGCGCCGATGAGGAACATGCCCCGCCAGCCGATCGCGGGCAGCAGGAAGATGGCGAGCAGCGCGGACAGCGTGCTGCCGACCGCGATGCCCGAGTACGTGAGGGCGTTGTAGAGGTTCTTCTTGCCCGGCGGGGCGTACTCGGAGACGAGCGCGGCGGTGGTGGCCAGCAGGCAGCCGATGCCGAGGCCGGTGAGGAACCGCATCAGCCCGAACACGGTGGCGGACTGGCTGAACGCGGTGACGCCCATCCCGACGGCGAACCACCCGTAGGCCAGGAGCATGAGCTTGCGCCGGCCGATGACGTCGGACACGGTGCCGGCCAGCAGCGCGCCGACGAGCACACCGACGAGTGCGTAGCTGCCCAGGGCCCCGCCCATGGCCGGCGTGACCGGACCGATCTGCGTGGGGTCGTCCAGGAAGATGGGCAGAACGGTGCCGTAGACGACGAGGTCGTAGCCGTCGAAGACCAGACCGAGGAAGCCGAGGCCGGCGACCCAGGCCACCGTCCGGCGCCGTCGGGTGTCCTGCTCGGCGGTCCTCGTGATCGCTGTGGTCATGCAGAGCTCCTCAGGGTGGCGCGCCGGACACAGGCAGTGCGGTCCCGCGCAGAGTGCACGAAGGGGGCCGGCGGGGACCGTCCACGGGTCCCGCCATGAGTCCGTTCGCCAGTGGCCCTGCAGCGGCCGGCCGACGACGAGCCCGACGGCGGATGCGGTCGGGGTGGGCCACGCCCGGGCCCCGGGAGGTGTACCGGCCCCGGCGGGCGTCCTTGCACCTACGAGGATCCGAGACCGCCGTCACAGAGTCCAACGCCATGATGTGGTCCGAACGATCGGAGACGGTGATGGATCTGCGGCAGCTCGAGTACGTCGTGGCGGTGGCGGAGGAACGGAGCTTCACCCGGGCCGCCGCCCGCTGCCACGTCGTCCAGTCCGCCCTCAGCGCGCAGGTGGCCCGGTTGGAGCGGGAGCTGGGGGTGAGGTTGTTCCACCGCACCAGCCGGTCGGTGCGGGTGGCTCCGGCCGGCGAGCTGCTCCTCCCCCACGCCCGGGAACTCCTGCGTGGTGCCGAGGTGGCCCGGGCCGAGCTCGCCGGCTTCTCCGGCGTGGTGACCGGGCGGCTGCGGTTGGGGGTCATCGGCACGGCCGCGATGCGGTTGCCCCGCTTCGACCGGGCCCTGCTCGAGTTCCACCAACGGCATCCCGCGGTGGAGATCGCCGTGCACGACAGCGGGAGCCGGCACATGGCCGAAGCGGTCCGCACCGGAGACCTGGACCTGGCGTTCGTCGGCCTCTACGCCGAGCAGCTCCCGCCCGGCCTCGTCCACCACCTCCTCGCCGACGAGCCGCTGGTCGCCGTCGTTGCGCCCACCCACCCCCTCGCCGGGCGCGACGGCGTCGCCCTCGACGAGCTCGCCGCGGCCGGTCCCTTCATCGAGATGCGGCAGGAGTCCGGGCTGCGCCTGCAGGCCGACGCGGCCTTCGACCGGGCCGGGGTCGAGCGCACCGTGGCGTTCGAGCTGGGGACGCCCGACGCCGTCACCCGCTACGCCGGCCTGGGCCTCGGCGCGGGCCTGGTCCCGACGTCCACGGCGCGGGCCGCCACCCTGGTCGCGGTGCTCCGGCTCGACGACCCGACGGCACGGCACCCGATCGGGCTCGTGCACCGAGCCCCGACGCTCTCGACGCCCAGTGCCCGCGCCTTCCTCGCCGCCGTCCTCGGCACCGGCAGTGAGTCGCCGGGTCCCGCCGGGCCGACCGGCGACCCCCGACGCTGACAGCAGCCAGCTCCCCTGCCCCGTCTGCTCACCGCCGGTCCAGAAGGTCGCCGGGCAGCCGGTCGCCCAGTTCGGTGTCCAGCGCGCGGACGCGGGCGGCAGTGTCGTCGCGGACCAGACGGGGCATGCGGCGGTCAGCCCCGTGTCGTGCACGAGCCCAACCCCGCTCTTTCATGCTGGGCCAGGCGGTCCCGGTCGCCGCATCCGCGGGTGCACCAGGCCCGTGCGGTAGGCCAGCACGACCAACTGCGCCCGGTCCCGCGCCCCGACCTTCGCCATCGCCCTGTTGACGTGTGTCTTGACCGTCAGCGGTGACAGCACCAGGGCTTCGGCGATCTCGGCGTTGCTCGATCCGAGCGCGACCCAGGTCACGAGCTCCAGTTCCCGTTCGGTCAGCTGACCGAACGCCGCACGGGCGTCGGCTTCGTCGGCGTCCGGGGACCCGGGGTCCGCGCCGCCCAGCACGTAGTCCTCGACGAGGGCCCGGGTCGCCCGTGGGGAGAGCAGGGCGTCCCCGGCGGCGACGACCCGGACCGCCTCGATCAGGTCGGCCGGCTCGGAACCCTTGCCGACGAAGCCGCTGGCACCCGCCCGCAGCGCGAGCAACACGTTGCGGTCGCTGTCGAAGGTGGTCAGGACGACGATCCGCACGCCGGCCAGCGCCGGCTGCGCGGTGATGGCACGGGTGGCGGCGATGCCGTCGAGGACCGGCATACGCAGGTCCATGAGGACGACGTCGGGCCGGTGCAGCTGGGCCAGGCGGATGGCCTGGCTGCCGTCGTCGGCCTGGGCGACGACCACGATGTCCGGTGCGCTGCCGAGCATGGCCGCCACCCCGGACCGGATCAGGGGCTGGTCGTCGGCCAGGAGCACCCGGATGGGCGTGGTCATGCCGGGGCCGGCCGGCGGGTCGGGATGCGGACGCGCACGGCGAAGCCCCCGTCCCCGGTGGGTCCGGCGCTCAGCTCGGCACCCACCAGGGCGGCCCGCTCCCGCATGCCCAGCAGCCCGTGCCCACTCCCCGGCCGGGCGACCGCCCGATCGCCGGTCGCGACCGGGTTGAGCACGATGATCACCACTTCTCCCGGGTGGACCTCGATGGTCAGCTCAGCGCCCCCCGTGCCGTGGCGCAGCGCGTTGGTGAGCGACTCCTGCACGATGCGGTAGGCGGCGATGTCGGCCACCTCGTCCAGGCCGGTCGCCGCCGGGAGCTCGGGCGGCGAGGCCACGGTCAGCCGCAGACCGGCGGCGCGGACCGACGCCAGCAGCTCCGGCAGCCGCGCCAGCCCGGCCCCGACCGGCCGCAGCTCGTCCTCGAGGGCCTCGTCGTCCGGGGCCGGGCTCGAGCGGCTGCGCAACAGGCCGACGACCGCGCCCAGTTCGGCCAGCGCCGTCCGCCCCGAGGCACGCACCTGGGCGAGCGCGAGCCGCACCTGGTCACGGTCGGTGTCCAGCAGCTGCTCGGCCGCGCCGGCCTGCACCCCCATCACCGCGACGTGGTGGGCGACGACGTCGTGCAGCTCGCGGGCGATCCGCAGCCGCTCGTCGGCGACCTGCCGGTCAGCCTCGTCCTGCCGCGTCCGCTCGGCCACGGCGGCCCGCTCGGTGGCCGCGTGCACCAGCGCCTGCTGACCGGCCACGGCGACACCGGCGGCGGTGCAGGCGGCCATCAGCGCCAGCGGGGCGAGGACCCGGCTGTCCCAGCCGCCCGTGGCGAGATCGGCGCCCAGGTAGACCAGGCAGCAGACCACCAGCAGCGCGAGCGCCACCCGCAGCGGCCGCCGGAGCGCGACCACGAAGAGGCCGAAGAACACGAGCACGACGAGGCCGGTGGGTCCGCCGACCAGCAACTGCACGGCCGTGCCCACGGCCAGGCAGACCGCCACCGCAAGGACCGGGAGACGCCGCAGGGACAGGAGCGCGGCGCCGCCGACCAGCGCCCCGACGAGGACAGCCCACGGCGGACCGCCGCCCGGACCGGGCGGCTCCCCGCCCGGGACCACCGCGGCCAGCAGCGTGATCGCGGCCACCGTCACGCCGAACCGCAGGGACGGCCGCGACGGAGGCCGTCCCGCAGGAGCTGCATCCACGACCGGCACGCTACGGGCGCACCGCGACCGCCGTGCGGCGTCACCGGGTGGAACCGACCAGCGGTCCGTCCTGCCCGGCCACCGCCGGGAAGGTGCCGGACCCGGCCCGGCGCCGCACCGCGACGCACACGGCAGCGACCCACAACAGCCCGGCCAGCCACGGCGAGGCCGGTCCCAGCCGGTCGGCAGCACCGGCCAGCGGGGTGTCGACACCCACCCGGTCCAGCAGCCACCCGGTGGCGGCCACCCCGGTCAGCACCGCCGCGGCCACGCGCAACCGCCGGTAGACCGGGGTCCGCGCGAGCAGCACCAGCGGCGGCAGGACCAGGGCGATGACGGCCAGCTGCATGAGCTCGATACCGACGTTGAACCCCAACAGGCTGCCCACCAGCTCCCCGCCGGCGAGGTCCAGCTCGGTCAGGGTGCCGGAGAAGGCGAGTCCGTGGACGAGGCCGAACAGACCGGCGACGAGCGGCTCCCGCCCCGGGAACAGCGGCCGGACGGCGTGGGCGGCGGCCACCAGGATGCTGATCGCGATCGCGGCCTCGACGGCCTGGCCGGGCACGGGGAGACCGAGTGCGCCCAGGGCGAGGGTGGCCGAGTGCCCGAGGGTGAAGGCCAGCGTGGTGGCGGTGATCCGCCGGATGGGTCGCCCGGCGGGCACCGTGCCCCGCCACCGGGCGGCCGCCACCAGCAACGGCGCCGGCAGTAGCAGGGTGAGCAGGAACAGCTGGTGGTCGGTGCCCTCGGCGATGTGGGAGACCCCCAGAGCGACCATGCCGCGGAAGCCGGTCCGGGTGCTGCTCGTGGTCTCGCCGGTCAGGTCCACCTGGAGCGCGGGGACGGTCCCGGTGACCGTGTCCACGGCGACCGCGCCGAGGCTGGCCGGCAGGTTCTCGGCCGGGGCCACGCCGGTGTCGTCGCTCCGCAGCACCACGTAGACGTCGGCGGTGACCACCTGGTGCACGACGGCGTCGTAGTCCAGCTCGAAGCGGTGCACGTCGGCGCCGGCCGACGGGGTGAGCACGACGTCGGCTGTCACCGCGGGGAAGGTCCCGGTGCCGTACTGCTCGGTGGTGGTGGCCGCGACATCGGTGACTTGGACGTCCCAGTCCCCGGTGTCGGAGGTGGCCGCGACGTGGTCGGTCAGGTAGTCGGCCACGGCGCCGGCGGTGTCCGAGTCCACGGGCACGGCGGCGCCGTCCTCACCGACGAGGGGCAGCCCGCTGGCGGCTGCCAGGTCGGTCGCCGGGATTAGCAGGTCGCCGTCCACCCGGTCGGGGTGCACGTCCAGTTGCAGCACGGTGGACGGGACGACGTGCGCCCAGGCGGGACCGGCGGACAGCAGCAGGGCCACGGCGGCCAGCAGGACGGCGCCGGCCGCCCGTCGCCCGAGCGCCCCGGCCCGGACCCCGCGCAGGGGTCGGCGCGGGGTCCGGGCCGAGATCGCCGCCATGTCAGGAGGTAAGGCCGGCGTAGTCGGACTGCTTGTCCCGCCACACCGCGTGCGGGTGCGCGCCCTCCAGCACGATGCCGTTCTGCAGGGAGAACTCGATCCACACCGACGGACCGTCGATGCGGACGTAGTCCCCGACCCCGCTGATCGAGCTGTTCCCCGAGAAGGCGACGTAGGTGTCGTCGAGCTCGCTCTCGTATCCGGCGAGGATGGACTGCGCGTTGGCGTCGTCGACGTCACCGACGTAGGTGGCGATGGCGGCCAGCAGCAGCGCCTTCTGGTCGTCGGTCAGCTCCGAGCCGACCAAGCCCTCGGAGGTCTCGGGGAAGGCCCAGTCGTTGCCGGGGCCGAGCAGGATGTCGTTGTAGGAGGTGGACAGCTGCGCGGTGGCCAGCTGGTCGTCGTCCAGCGAGCCGAGCAGCGCGGCGAACGCGGCCTGCTCCTGCTGCTCGGGCTGCACCGTCTCACCGTCCTGTTCGACGGTGCTCTGCGGCTCGATGCCGCGGAAGGACGGAGTGGCCCCGGCCAGGGCACCGTCGATGTAGGTGTTGGCCACGGCCAGGTGGTGGCCGCCGAACTGGAGCTCCCAGGTGCCCGAGGCGCTGGGCTCACCGAGGAAGGCGATGAAGTAGTTGCCCCGGCCGTAGTCGTCGCCACCGCCGTTGTCGGTGAGGTAGTCGTCGGCCGCGAGGTGCTGCAGGATCTCGTCGAAGCCCTCGTTGGCCGCGCTGCCGGTGACGCCGGCAAGCAGGTCCTCCAGGGCCGACCACTGCTCGTCGGTGAGGCTGTCGGTCTGCAGGCCCACCCGGCCGGTGCTGCTGGTCGAGCCCGCACCGCCGCCGGTGGGCGCGCCGCCGCTGGGCGGGCCACCGCTGGGCGGGCCACCGCTGGGTGCCCCGCCGCCCGGGAAACCGAAATCGCCGGTCAGCAGGGCGTTGGGGAAGTTCGACCAGTTGCTGGCGTTCTCGAACGTGTAGTCCTGCTGCAGTGCTTCTGCCTGGTCCTCGTCCAGGGTGGCCGCGAAAGCCTCGGCCAGGGCGACGACGTCGCCCGACCCGGCCGTGGAGGTGGACGACCCCGACGAGGATGAAGTGGCGGACGAGGACGCCGACGAGTCGCTGCTGTCGTCCGAGCTGCAGCCGACCAGACCCAGGGACAACAGGACGGCCGCGCTCGCGGCGATGCCGGTGGTGGAGACACGTGAGTTCACAGCAGCAGCCTCCCGGCCGGCGGGCACTCGCGGCGTCGTCCCCTCGCAGGCTTCCCCGGTCGACGTACTGCGCTCGCAGTAGGCCACAGGTCCGGCAGCGACCGTCGGCCACGGGCCGCCCGCCGCCCAGCACCGGGCGGCATTCCCGAGGACGTCCGGCGGTGCCGCCGGAGCAGCTGGAGGACCCACGACCATCCGCCGCGTCCCCGACGGTCATCCTCTCCCCGTGCCCTCCGACCCGGCCACACCCCGATGGCGCGAAGCCGTCGCCCGCCTGACCGAGGTCACGCCCCAGTCCGCCACCACCCCGACCGCCGTGCGCGCCGGGCTCTCGATCGCCGTCCCGTTGCTCCTGCTGTGGGGGATGGGCCGGCCGGAGTGGTCCCTGTACGCGACCTTCGGCGCCTTCGCCGCCGTCTACGCCCGCGGTGCGACGAGGGCCTCCCGGGTGCGTACCCAGGCGGCGGTCGGGCTGGTGCTCACCGCGGCGGTGGCCTCCGGCGCCGCCGTCGCCCTGAGTGCTGACCGTGCGTGGCTGGCGGTGCCTGCGACTGCCCTGTGGGCGTCGGCGGCGGCCCGCGCCTCTGACTGGTTCCGGTGGCGTCCACCGGGGCCGACGTTCGTCGTCTTCGCAGTGGCCGCCTGCGCCGCGGTACCCCTCGGCGCACCCTCCGCCGTGGTGGCGGCGGCAACTGTGGCCGCCGGCACCGCCGCCTTCGCCGTCCTGCTGGCCGCGCTCGAGCCGGCGCGCCTCGGCGGCCCCGCGAGCGGACCCGGGCCCGCCGATCCCCCGCTGCACCGGCAGCGGATCCACGCCGCCCGGTGCGCAGTCGCCGTCCTCCTCGCCGGCGGGCTCGCCACCGCCACCGGCATCGGCCACCCGTACTGGGCGATGGTCACCGCCGTCGTCCCGCTGGTCACCGTCACGTTGCGCCGGCAGGTCGTGCGCGGCGTGCACCGGGTGCTCGGCACCGTCGTCGGGCTGGGCGTGGCCGCACCGCTACTGGCCCTCCGCCTGACACCGATCGTGACGATCCTCGTCGCCGCCGGGTTGCAGCTCACCACCGAAGTGCTGGTC
Source organism: Geodermatophilus sp. SYSU D00697 (assembly GCF_054050175.1). Taxonomy (NCBI): domain Bacteria; kingdom Bacillati; phylum Actinomycetota; class Actinomycetes; order Geodermatophilales; family Geodermatophilaceae; genus Geodermatophilus; species Geodermatophilus sp. SYSU D00697. The sequence goes on along the minus strand of NZ_JBJGYV010000021.1, from coordinate 37,456 downwards.
GGCCGCCACTACGGGGCGGCGCTGGTGACGATCACCCCACTGGCACTGCTGCTGGTCGACCTCGCACGCCCCGAGCCGATCGGACAGCTGCTGGCCGACCGGGCCCTCGAGACCCTCCTCGGTGTGGCGGTCGGAGTCCTCGTGGCGCTGGCGACACACGACCGGCGGGCGGGACGCCACATGACCTCCGTCGGCGACCCTCGCCCGAACACCGATCCAGTGGCGCCGACTGATGTCCGGAACGAGAGCAGCTGATGGCAACAGCAGCACATGATCAGCATGGTCCGAACGAGGCGCTACGGACAAACCACGTAGGGGCGGTCTCCGCCCCTAGGCCGCGCTGCGCATCCGGCCGATCGGCTACATCACTGCCGGCTGGCATGGGCCTGTCTCATCTCGCTGCTGTCGCCACCCCTCCTCCGCACAGTTGCTCGTCGCAGTACCGCCCCGAACAGCGCCTTGCAGAGTGAGCCAGCGGGGCTGCGACAGAGCGATGATCTCGGCTCTGTCCGCAGGTCGCGCTACGTTCCGACCATGTCGACGGAGCCGCGCGCACCGCGCACCTCCGCTCCGGAGGCAGCCGGTGGGACGGCTCCCACTTCGCGGCGCCCAAGTCCCGCCTTGAACACCCGCGTGCAGACACCGTTCCGAAGCAGGGCGACCCTCGAGGAACCACCGGTGGGATGACTGCGGTGCTTCCGCTCGCCATCCGGCTACTGGAGCCTTCAAAATCTCGAGGCGTCACCTCATGCACTGTCGGGTTCGCAGGCCGTGAGGCGGGCGGCGCCGATGCGGTGGGACCGCGCGCGGCCTACGGGGCCGGCCGGCGAGGCTCCTCGGCGGGAAGCCGGGCCGCCCCGACGCCGCGCCGCCGGACCCCGTGCCGGTCGAGGATCTTCTGCACCGCGGAGAACGACCGGCCGGTGAGCTCGGCCAGCTCCCGCAGGGAGCGGCCCGACGCGTACTGCTCGACGACGAACCGCTCCACCTGCGCCTGGACGTCGGGATCCAGGCGCGGGGATGCCGTGCCCGCGAAGGCGGCTACTGGCCGGTGCTCCTTGCGCGGCGGGCAGGGCACGGCGAGACGGTAGAGGCCGCCGGCCGAGGCCGTCGTCGCGTATCAGGGTGACGACGTCAACCGGACGCCCGACCGCGAGCTTGACGAGGCCCCGGTAGGCGGTTGGACGCGTCCAGGCACCGACTCCAGCACCAGCAACTGGAGAACTCCAGGCCCGCGACTGGAGGTGGCATGCCTACCGTCCGCGACCGTGATGTCCCTGCACGAGCTGACGGCAGGGCCGCCAGCGTGATGCTCACCCGCGGCGTGCCGCTCAAGGTGGTCTCGGAGATCCTCGGCCACTCCTCGATCGCCATCACCGGCGACATCTACGGCCATGTCTCCCCCGACGTCGCCCGCCAGGCCATGGACACCCTCGGCGACGCCTTCGACCGCTAGCGCCTCGCGCGACGCCACCGAGCGGCCGTCGCTCTCCGTGACCGCTGAACCTGTCACAGACAGCCGCCGAGGCCTCGACCCGGCGCTCGCAGCAGCCGGCCGCGGCGAACCCAGGGTCGGCTGATGGTGGTCAAAATGGTGGTCAAAATGGTGGTCAAACCGACCTGGGAAGCGGTCAGAGGCCGTTCCGGATCTCTCCGGACACGGCCCCTGACCTGCGGTTCCCGCTGTCGGGCTGACAGGATTTGAACCTGCGACCCCTTGACCCCCAGTCAAGTGCGCTACCAAGCTGCGCTACAGCCCGAGCGCCGGGCGGCTTCCACCGCCCGATCGCTGCAGGAAGAGGTTACCGCACCCGTCGCAGCGACCTGCCCGGTGGTCGCCCGCGTGCCTCAGCCGGCGTCGAGCACCCGGCGCAGCGTGGCGGCGAAGGCCTCCGGCTCACCGGTCTGCCCGTACTCGCCGCCCAGGAAGCCGCCGTGGTCGCCGGGGAACTCGACCGGCGCGACGCCCAGCGCAGCCGCCACCGCCTCGCCGCCCCGGTGCGCCAGTTCGCCGTCCGACCCGGCCCCGACGGCCGGCACGATGCGGGTGGACGCCGCGCGCAGGGCGGCGAGGTCGTGCTCCTGGTGGGTGCAGGCGACGATGTGCTGCCCGAGCATCACGTCGTCCCGCGAGCCGTCGTCCTCGGTGGGCAGGCCGAACGCCGCCGGGTCCGCCGGTGTGGCCCCCCAGTCGGCCGGGACCGGCCCGCGGTGCGAGACCAGCCGGATGAACTCCGCCATCCCCGCCCCGAAGCCGCTGCGCACGTAGGTCTCGTGCACCTGCCGGGATGCGGCGAGCGCCTCCGCGCGGTCGGGCAGCAGCGCGGCGGCCGGCGGCTCGTGCGCGACGAGGGTGCGCACCTGTTCCGGGTGCCGGGCGACCAGCACCAGCGCGTTGACCGCTCCCCCGCTGCTGGCGAAGACGTCGACCGGCCCGGCGTCCAGTTCGGCGATCAGCCGGGACAGGTCGTCGGCGTGCTCCTCCGGCGTCGACCCGGCCGCGCCGTCGGTGCGCCGGCTGCGTTCGGAGCCCCGCGGGTCGTAGGTGACGACGGTCCGGTCGGCGAAGTGGCCGGCCAGCGTGCCGAACCCCGCGGCGCCCATCGGCGAGCCGATCATCAGCAGGACCCCGGCGCCGGCCGGCCCGGGCCGGACGTCGTAGGTGAGCACTGCGCCCGGCACCTCGAGCGTGCGGGTCTGCAGGGGCGTGTCGGTCGTCGTCATCGCGGGCCTCCGGGACGGGTCGTGGCGTTCCTACCCGTGTCGACCCGCCCCGGCGGCCGAACTCATCGGCCCGCGTCAGGCGCGCGGGCGTTCCCGCCCCTCGCGGACCTTCACCGAGATCTCGATCGGCGTGCCGTGGAAGCCGAACCGCTCGCGCAGCTTGCGCTCCAGGAACCGGCGGTAGCCGGCCTCGAGGAAGCCGGTGGAGAACACCACGAACCGCGGCGGCCGGACGTCGGCCTGCGTCACGTACTTGATCTTCGGCGCGCGCCCGCCACGGGCCGGCGGTGGCGTCTCCTGCACCAGCGCCCGCACGTAGGTGTTCAGCTCCGCCGTCGGCACGCGGGTCTCCCAGGAGGCCAGGGCCTCGCGCAGGTGCTGGGCGAGCTTGTTCACCCCACGCCCGGTGGCGGCCGAGATGTTCACCCTCGACGCCCACTTCACCCGCGCCAGGTCGCGCTCGATCTCCCGCTCCAGCTGGGCGTGCCGGTCCTCGTCGAGGGTGTCCCACTTGTTGATGGCCAGCACCAGTGCCCGTCCGGCGTCGACGACCTGGCTGATCACCCGCTGGTCCTGCTCGCTGACCACCTCGTCCGCGGCGAGCAGCACGACGGCGACCTCGGCGGCCTGGATGGCGGCCTCGGTGCGCAGGCTGGCGTAGTACTCCATGCCGCTGGCCGTGTTGACCTTGCGGCGCAGCCCCGCGGTGTCGACGAACCGCCACTCCTCGCCGCCGAGGCTGATGATCGAGTCCACCGGGTCCACGGTCGTGCCGGCCACCGAGTCGACGACCGAGCGCTCCTCCTTGGCCAGCCGGTTGAGCAGGCTGGACTTGCCGACGTTCGGCCGCCCGACCAGCGCGACCCGGCGCGGGCCGCCCTCGTCGAGCTGCTCGCGTGGCGCCTCGGGCAGCGCGTCGAGCACGAGGTCGAGCAGGTCGCCGCTGCCGCGCCCGTGCAGGGCGCTGACCGGCTGCGGCTCGCCCAGGCCCAGCGACCACAGCTCGGCGGCGTTGGCCTCGCTGCGCTCGTCGTCGACCTTGTTGGCCACGACGATCACCGGCCGGTCGCTGCGGCGCAGGATGCGGGCGGCGGACAGGTCGGTGTCGGTGGCACCGACCGTGCTGTCGACGACGAACACGATCACGTCGGCGGTCTTCATCGCGTACTCGGCCTGGCGGCTGATCGACGCGCCCAGCCCGGCGGCCTTGGGGTCCCAGCCGCCGGTGTCGACGACGGTGAACCGCTTGCCGTTCCACAGCGCCTCGTAGGAGATGCGGTCGCGGGTGACGCCCGGGACGTCCTGCACCACCGCGGCGCGGCGGCCCAGGATCCGGTTGACCAGCGTCGACTTGCCCACGTTGGGCCGGCCGACGATCGCCACGACCGGCAGCGGGGCGCCGGTCCCCTCGACGGTCACGACCGCGCCCCCACCGCGGACTGGGCGAGCTCGACCACCCGGTCGACGACCCCCTCGCGGTCGAGGTGGGTGCTGTCGACGACGACCGCGTCGGCGGCCGGCCGCAGCGGGCTGTCGGCGCGGCTGCTGTCGTACTCGTCGCGCCGGCGCAGATCGGCGGCGAGCGCGGCGATCTCGTCGGGGGTGGTGAGGCCCAGCTGCGCGGCCCGGCGCTGGGCGCGGGCCTCTGGCGCGGCGGTCAGGTACACCTTGAGCGTCGCATCGGGCAGGACGACGGTGCCGATGTCACGGCCCTCCACGACGACCGCGTCGGCCGACGCCACCAGCGCCCGCTGCTGGTCGACCAGCCGGCGGCGCACCGCGGGCACCGCGGACACCGCCGAGACCGCGCGGGTCACCTCCGGGCCGCGGATCCGGACGGCGACGTCCACGCCGTCGACCTGCACCAGTTCCGTGTCGGCCGCCGTCCCCACCTCGATGCGGGCCGCGGCGACGACGGCGGCCACCGCCTCGGCGTCCTCGGGGTCGACGCCGGCGTCCAGGACGGCGACGGTCGCGGCCCGGTACATGGCGCCGGTGTCGAGGTAGGAGGCGCCCAGCCGGGTCGCCACGGCCCGGGCGACGCTGGACTTCCCCGTCCCCGACGGCCCGTCGAGCGTGACCTGCCCCCGGAAGTCGCTCACTGTGCTGTCATCCCGCACAGTGGTGTCCGCTCGCTGCCGCTCGCTCATTGTGCGATGTCCCGTCGCAGCGCCACGGCCCCGCGCAGGTACACGTGCTGCACCTCCGCGCGCGGCCGGTCGGTCTCCACGTGCGCCATCAGCCGCAGCACCCGCGGCAGCGCGTGCGGGACGTCGATCTCGGTGGCGCACATCAGCGGGACGTCCCCGAAGCCGAGCTCTCGCGCGGCCAGTGCCGGGAACTCCGAGACCAGGTCGGGGGTCGCGGTGAACAGGATGCTGATGACGTCGTCGTGCTGGAGCTGGTTGCGCTCCATCACCGCGGCGACCAGCTCGCGGGTGGCGTCGAGGACCAGCTCCCGCTTGTCGGCGTCCACCTGGGTCGCACCACGGATGGCTCGGACGGCCACTACCACTCTCCTCGATCGATGCGGGGCACGGGTCGCCGTGCCCCTCGGTCGAGTCTAGGGAGCGCCCGCCACCGCCCTCCCGGCGGCGCTCAGCCCAGCGGCCGGATGCCCCAGGAGGCCGTCGTCGACTCCCCCGGCTCCAGCCGGCGCACCGCCTCGCCCGACCGGAAGGCGTCGGGCGGGCAGGTCATCGGCTCGACCGCCAGACCGCGGCGCCGCCGCGGCTCGGGCACCACGTCGCCGGTGAACAGCTGCAGGTATTCGTAGCCGGCGTCCAGCCACACCGCGACGCCGCGCCCGCCGGGAGCCACCAGCCGCACCTCGGCCAGCCCGTCGGGACCGCGCTCGAGGTCGGTGAAGCAGTGGTCGACGACCAGGTCCCCGAGCCGCCGTCCGGACCGCAGGTCGTAGGGCGTTCCCGCGACCGGCACCGCGCCGGTCGGGATGGCCCGCCCGTCGGTCTCCAGACGGGTGGCGGCGGGCACGAGCAGGCTGCAGTCGTCCAGCCGCGGCCCCGCCAGGACGTAGGGGTGGTGGCCCTCCCCGTAGGGCAGGGCCACGGTGCCCTCGTTGGTGGCCGTCGTGGTCACCCGCAGCCCGTCGGCGGACAGCGCGTAGGCGACCCGCAGCCGCAGGGTGAACGGATAGCCCGGCCGCGGGTACAGCACGTGCTCGAGCACCACCCGCTCGCCGGTGCGCTCCACCGCCCGCCAGGAAACGAACTGCACCAGCCCGTGGATGGCGGTGCCGCGCTCGGGCTCGGTGACCGGCGTGCGGTGCTCGACGCCGTCCCAGGTGTAGACGCCGTCCCGCAGCCGGTTGGGCCACGGCGCCAGCACGTGGCCGCGGGCGAACCGGGCCATCTCCTCGACGGGGTAGCCGTCCAGCACCTCGCGGTCGCCCACCCGGTAGGTGCGCAGGCCCCCGCCCACCTCCACGGCGGTCGCCTCGGCGTCGCCGCAGCGGAGGACGAACTGCTCCCCCGTGGGCGGGATCACCGGACGCGCTCGGCGGTGAGGTCGCGGACCTCGGCGTAGCGCTCGCGGACGGCGGGCACGGGGTCGGCCTCGTGGACCTCGGTGGCGGCGCTCGGCCAGACCGGCGGGGTGTCGCCGCCGGCCAGCACCCAGGCGGCCTGCCGGGCCGCGCCGTCGGCCACGTACTCCCCCGGCGGCGGCACGAGCACCGGCACGCCGAGGACGGCGGGGGCGATCCGGCGGACCGCCTCGGAGCGGGCGCCGCCGCCGACGAGGAACACCCGCCGCACCGGCGTCCCCCCGGCGGCCACGGCCTCGAGCCCGTCGGCGAGCCCGCACAGCAGGCCCTCGACGGCCGCGCGCGCCAGGTGCGCCGGGTCGGCGGTGGCCAGGGTGAGGCCGTGCAGCGCCCCCGTGGCGTAGGGCTTGTTGGGTGTCCGCTCACCCTCCAGGTAGGGCACGAGCACCAGTCCGCCGGCCCCGGCCGGCGCGGACAGCGCCAGCCGGGACAGCTCCGCGTGGTCGACCCCGAGCAGCCGGGCCGTGGCGTCGAGCACGCGGGCGGCGTTGAGGGTGGTGATGAGCGGGAGGAAGTTCCCGGTGGCGTCGGCGAACCCGGCGACGGTCCCGGTCGGGTCGGTCATCGGCGTGGTGGAGACGGTGGAGACCACCCCCGAGGTCCCGATGGAGACGACCACGTCCCCGGGCTCGGCGTTGAGGCCGAGGGCCGCGGCGGCGTTGTCCCCCGTGCCCGGCCCGAGCACCGCTCCCCCGTCGGCGGCCAGGGCGCCGGCGGCGACCGTCCCGGCGGGCTCGGCCGGGCCGAGCACGCGCGGGACGACGGGGGTGCGGCCGAACGCCCGCTCGAGCAGGTCCGGGCGGTACTCGCCGGTGATGGGCGACCAGTAGCCGGTGCCACTGGCGTCCCCGCGGTCGGTGACGAGGGCCTCCAGGCTCTGTCGGCCACCCGCCGACCCACCCTCGCGACGCCCCGCCAGCTCCCAGGTGAGCCAGTCGTGCGGCAGGCACACCGCCGCGGTCCGCGCGGCGTTCTCCGGCTCGTGCTGCGCCAGCCAGCGCAGCTTCGTGACGGTGAACGACGCGACCGGCACCAGACCGACGGCGTCCGCCCAGGCCCGACCGCCGGCCTCCGGCCCGCCGAGCTCGGCCACCAGGTCGGCTGCGGCACCGGCGGACCGGGTGTCGTTCCACAGCAGCGCCGGGCGGACCACCGCGCCGTCCTCGTCGAGGCAGACCATCCCGTGCTGCTGGCCGCCGACCGCGACGGCGGCGACGTCGCCGAGGCCGCCCGCCTCGTCGATCGCCGTCCGCAGCGCCGCCCGCCAGGCGGCCGGGTCGACCTCCGTCCCGTCGGGGTGCGGCGCCCGGCCCTCCCGCACGAGGGCGCCCGTCTCGGCGTCCCGGACCACGACCTTGCACGACTGGGTCGACGAGTCGACCCCGGCCACCAGCGTCATGACGTCTGTCTACCGGGTCAGCGGGCGCCGAGCAGGTGCTCCAGCGCGAGCTGGGACAGGCGCACCTGCCCGCCCCGGCGGGCACCGGCCGCGTCGGCGTCGAAGTCCTCGTACGCCGAGCGGTCGCCCAGCAGCTGCTCGTGGGTCTCGCCCGCGGCGAGGGTGGGCTGCGCCAGCTCCGGCACGCGCGCGGCGGCCAGCGCCTCCTGCACCTCGGGGTCGGCGCGGAAGGCGGCGGCCCGCTCCTTGAGCAGCAGGTAGGTGCGCATGTTGGCCGCGGCCGACTCCCACACGCCGGTCACGTCCTCGGTGCGCAGCGGCTTGTAGTCGAAGTGCCGCGGACCCTCGTAGCGCGGGCCGCCCGAGGGGAAGCCGTTCTCCAGCAGGTCGACGGTCGCGAAGGCCGACAGCAGGTCGCCGTGGCCGAACACGAGGTCCTGGTCGAAGCGCGGGCCCTTCTGGCCGTTGAGGTCGATGTGGAAGAGCTTGCCCTGCCACAGCGCCTGCGCGATGCCGTGCGTGTAGTTCAGCCCGGCCATCTGCTCGTGGCCCACCTCGGGGTTGACCCCGACCAGGTCGGCGTGCTCGAGGGTGGAGATGAACGCCAGGGCGTGGCCGATGGTGGGCAGGAAGATGTCGCCGCGGGGCTCGTTGGGCTTGGGCTCCAGCGCGAAACGCAGCCCGTAGCCGCGGTCCTCGGAGTACTGCGCGAGGGTGTCGAGGCCCTCGCGGTAGCGGTCCAGGGCCGCCCGCAGGTCCTTGGCGGTGTCGACCTCGGTGCCCTCGCGGCCGCCCCACAGCACGTAGGTCTGCGCGCCGAGCTCGGCGGCGAGGTCCATGTTCCGCATGACCTTGCGCAGCGCGAAGCGGCGGATGTCGCGGTCGTTGTTGGTGAGGCCGCCCTCCTTGAACACCGGGTGGGTGAACAGGTTGGTCGTCACCATCGGGACGACCAGGCCGGTCTCCTCGAGCGCGGCGCGGAACCGCTTGACGTGGTTCTCGCGGGCGGCGTCGTCGCTGCCGAACGGGATCAGGTCGTCGTCGTGGAAGGTCACGCCGTAGGCGCCGAGCTCCGCGAGCCGGTGCACCGACTCGACCGGGTCCAGCGCCGGGCGGGTGGCGTCGCCGAACGGGTCTCGGGCCGGCCAGCCGACCGTCCAGAGACCGAAGGAGAACCTGTCCTCGCGGGTGGGCTGCGCGCTCATGGGAATCCCTCCATCGGGTTTTGTTCTTCCGTAGAACATAAAGCAGTGGCGGGGCTAACCTCAAGGGGTGCGCACGACGGAGGGGACCGGGGCCCGGCAGTCCACCCTGCGCAGCTCCAACCTCGCCCTCGTGCTGCGGACCGTCTGCGCCGCGGCCGCTCCGCTGTCCCGCGCGGACGTCGCCGTCCGCACCGGGACGACGCGGGCGACGGCCGCCCGGCTGGTCGACGAGCTGGTCGCCGGAGGTCTGCTCGACGAGGGCGAGCGCGTCGCCCCGCCCCGGCGCGGGCGCCCGGCCACCCCGCTCCTGCCGGGCGCGCGGATCGGCGCCCTGGGCTTGCAGGTGGACGCCGGGCTGCTCGCCGCGCGCGTCCTCGACCTGCGCGGCCGGGTCGTCGCCGAGTCCGTCGAGGAGGGCGACTTCGTGGGCAGCGACCCCGGGGACACGCTCGGGCGACTCGGGGTCCTGACCGCCGACCTGCTCGCCGGGCCGGGCGTGGACCTGCGGCTGGCCGGTGCGGGGCTGGCGCTACCCGGCCTGGTCCGCGCCGAGGACGACCTGCTGCTGCGCGCGCCCAACCTCGGCTGGTCGGACGTGCCCGCGGCGGACCTGCTGGCGCCGCACCTCCCGGGCGGGCTGCGGCCGACCGTGGGCAACGAGGCCGACCTGGCGGCCCGGACCGTCGCCGAGGCCGCCCCCGGGCGCCCCGGGCCGCTGCGCGACTTCCTCTACCTCTCCGGGCAGATCGGCATCGGCGGCGCCGCCGTCCTCGCCGGGCAGGTCATGACCGGCAGCGCCGGCTGGGCCGGCGAGGTGGGCCACGTGTGCGTCGACCCCGACGGGCCGCCCTGCCGCTGCGGCTCGACCGGCTGCCTGGAGCAGTACGCCGGACGCACCGCGCTGCTCGCGGCCGCCGGGCTGGCCCCCGACACCCCGCCGGCCGAGCTCGCCGAGCGGGCCGCCGACGGGGACGCCGACGCGGTGCGGGCCCTCGACGCCGCCGCCGGCGCCCTCGGGGTGGCGCTGGCCGGCGTCGTCAACGTGCTCGACATCCCGACCGTCGTCCTCGGCGGGCACCTGGGCGCGCTCGCTGACCTGCTCCGCCCGCGGGTGGAGGAGCTGCTGGCCCGGCGGGTGCTCTCCGCCCGGTGGCGTCGGCCGACGATCGAGGCGGCCTCCGCGCCGGCCGCCGCCGGGGCCACCGGAGCGGCGCTGCGGGCGCTGGCCGACGTCCTGGCCGACCCGGCGGGCCGGCTGGCCTGACTGTGCGGCTGGCCGGCGTCGCCGCGCTACAGGCCGACGAGCTCCTGCAGGGCGCCGACCTCGGCGCGGGTGAGCCGGCGGATGGAGCCGACCCGCATGCGCTCGAGCTTGACCGGGCCCACCGCGGTCCGCGTCAGCCGGGAGACGGGCAGCCCGACGTGCGCGAGCAGCCGGCGCACGATGTGCTTGCGGCCCTCGTGCAGGACGACCTCGACCACCGCCTGGCCGGCGTGGACGTCGACCACCGAGAACGAGTCGACCTTCACCGGGCCGTCCTCGAGCTCGACCCCGGCACGCAGCCGGCGGCCCAGGTCGCGCGGGATGGAGCCCGACACCTGGGCGAGGTAGGTCTTGCGCACCTCGTAGGAGGGGTGCGCGAGCCGGTGGGCGAGCTCGCCGTCGTTGGTGACCAGCAGCAGGCCCTCGGTGTCCTGGTCCAGGCGGCCGACGTGCACAAGGCCCGGCGCGAGGTCGCCGACCATGTCGCCGACGGTGGGCCGGTTGCGGTCGTCGCTCATCGCGGTGATGACGCCGGCGGGCTTGTTGAGGGCGTAGGTGACGCGGTCGTCGCGCAGCTCGATGCGGACGCCGTCGACGGCGATCCTGTCCCGCTGCGGGTCGACCCGCATGCCCTGCACGGTCACGGTCGCGCCGTTCACGGCGATCCGGCCCTGGTCGACCATCTGCTCGACCACGCGGCGCGAGCCGACCCCGGCGCGGGCGAGCACCTTCTGCAGCCGTTCCCCCTCGCGCTCCTCCTCGGCCGCGGCCGGACCGCGGTCGCCGGGGTGGGCGGGGGCCAGCTCCATGTCCTCCGACCAGCCTTCGCCGGCCGCGCTGGTGGTCTCGTCGTGCGGGGCGCTGTTCATCGCCGTCCAGTCTCCCACCGGTTCGGCTCGCGCCCCCGCCGGCCGCCGGACCCGCCCGCTCACCGGACCCTCGACCTCGCGCTCTCGTCGCCGACCTCGCGGTGTACGGCGCGGTCGGCGACGACACGGCGAGGTCGGTGCTCAGGGACGGCGGAGGTCGGCAGGGCTCCGGGGGCTCAGGCGTCGGGGTGCTCGTCCAGCACGGACGACGTCTCCGGCAGCAGCGGCCCGAGCTCGGGCAGCTCGTCGAGGGTCTCCAGCCCCAGCCGTTCCAGGAACAGCGGCGTGGTCGCGTAGAGCCCGCCGCCGCTGTCCGGGTCGGTGCCCACCTCGTGCACCAGCCCGCGACTGATCAGCGTCCGCATCACGCCGTCCACCCCGACCCCGCGGATGGCCGACACCCGGGCCCGGGTGACCGGCTGGCGGTAGGCGATCACCGCCAGCGTCTCCAGCGCCGCCTGGGTCAGCCGACTGCGCTGGCCGTCGGTGAGGTAGCGCTCGACGACGGGGGCGTGCTCCTCGCGGGTGTAGAGCCGCCACCCCTCCCCGACCCGCCGCAGCGTGATGCCGGCGCCGCGGCGGTCGTACTCCCCGGCCAGGTCCGCCAGCAGGGTCCGCACCTGTGGCACCGGGCAGCGCAGCGCGCCGGCCAGGGTCCCCTCGTCGACGGGGGTGTCGACGACGAACAGCAGCGCCTCCAGCCCGCCGCGCAGCGCCGCGGGGTCGAGCTCGGGCTCGGGCTCGGGCTCGGGCTCGGGCTCGGGCTCGGGCTCGACCGCGACCGGTGGCGGCAGCGGCAGCCGCGCCGGCTCGGGCACCGGCGCGGGCTCGGGAACCGACGCCGGCCGCTCGGCGACCCGCGCGGCGAGCTCCGCGGCGACCGCGTCCCACGTGGCCGGGTCCGGACCGTCGCGCTCGTCGGCCTCCTCCCGGGTGGCGGCCAGCTCGGCGGCCAGCGCCTCCCAGGAGATCGGGGTCCGCTCCGGTTGCTCCTCCGTCACGTGTACTCCTCGTCAGCGCCGTCGTCGTCGGCCGGCTCGGCGCCGCCGGTCCAGCGCACGTGCAGCTCCCCCAGCGGGCTGAGCTGCTCGAAGGTCACCCGCTGCTGGCGGTAGAGCTCGAGCAGCGCCAGGAACCGGGCGACCACCTCCAGGGTGTGCGTGCAGTCGGCGGAGAGCGCCCGGAAGGTCGCCGTCCCGGCTGCCATGAGGTGGTTGCGCACCAGCAGCAGCTGCTCGGCGACGCTGACCGGAGGGGCGTGCAGGTGGGACACGCTCACCACCGCCGGCGCCCGCGGGGTGAGCGCCCTGGCGGCCAGCCGCGCGAACTGCTCCGGGGTCACGCCGAGCAGCACCTCGGGGACCTGGTCGGCGAAGCGCGGCTCCAGGCCGACGTCCCGGGCGTACCGGCGGACGGCGTCGGCCTCGCGCTCGCGCAGGAACGCGGCGGCCTGCTTGTAGGCGCGGTACTGCAGGAGCCGCGCGAAGAGCAGGTCGCGGGCCTCGAGCAGCTCGAGGTCCTCCTCGTCCTCGACGTCGGCGGCCGGGAGCAGCCGGGCGGCCTTGAGGTCGAGCAGCGTGGAGGCGACGACGAGGAACTCGCTGGCCTGGTCGAGGTCGAGCTCGTCGCCGAGCGCGCGCAGGTGGGCGATGAACTCGTCGGTGACCTGCGAGAGGGCGATCTCGGTGACGTCGAGCTTGTGCTTGCCGATGAGCTGCAGCAGCAGGTCGAACGGGCCCTCGAAGTTGGTCAGCCGGACGGTGAACCGCGCCGGCGCGGCACCCGCGACGGTCTGGGGTGCCGCGCCGGTGACCTCCACGTCCCCCGACGATAGAGGGAGGACCACGCCCTCTTCACGCCTCGCTGACTCGGCGCAAGCCTCGCGACGGGGCCGGGTCAGCGGCCCTGCAACCGCCGGACCAGCACCGAGTCCTCGCCGCGCTCGGTGAGGTCGGCGAGCAGCACGCCGATGGCCTCGCGCACGATGCGGCCGCGGTCGGCGGCCACGCCGTGCTCGGCCCGCAGCGACAGCCGGGCGCTCTCCAGGGCCAGCAGCTCCTCGGCGGAGATGTAGACGGTGATCTTCTCGTCGTGCTTGACCCGCTCCGCCCGGGTGGGCCGCCCCCGGGTGGGCCGCTTGGGCGCCACGACCGGGGCCGGGGCGGGCGCGGTCCGGTAGGCGGCGAGCGGGTCGGTGCTGTCGGCGGCGCCGCCGGGGACCAGCGTCAGCGGCGCGGTGGTCTCCGCAGGGGTCGGGTCGGCCGACTCGGCGCGCCGGCCGGCGGCCCCGCGGAGGGCCGGCGAGCTCACCGTCGCGCTGATGCTGGGCAGCTCGGTGACCTCGGGGGCGGGCGCGGTGTCGGTGCGACGGAACAGCTCGGCCGCGCCGGGGAGGACGGGACGCCGAGTCACAGCGACAGGACCTCCTTCGCCAGGTCGCGGTAGGCCGAGGCGCCCGAGGACGTGGGCGCCCACGTGGTGATGGGCTGCCCGGCGACCGTGGTCTCCGGGAAGCGGACCGTGCGCTGGATGACCGTCTGGAACACCGTGTCGCCGAAGGCCTCGACGACACGGGAGAAGACCTCCCGGCAGTGGACCGTCCGCGCGTCGTACATGGTGGCGAGGATCCCGGAGATCTCCAGGTCGGGGTTGAGCCGCTCCTTGACCTTCTCGATCGTGTCCACCAGCAGGGCCACGCCGCGCAGGGAGAAGAACTCGCACTCCAGCGGGATGACCACCCCGTGGGCCGCGGTCAGCGCGTTGACCGTGAGCAGGCCGAGCGAGGGCTGGCAGTCGATGAGGATGTAGTCGTACTCGTCGCGCACGTCGGCGAGGACGCGCAGCAGGGTCTGCTCGCGGGCGACCTCGCTGACCAGCTGGACCTCGGCGGCGGACAGGTCGATGTTGCTGGGCACCAGGTCCAGGCCCGGGATGTCGGTGGGCACCAGGACGTCGCGCAGCGAGGTCTTCCGCTCCATGAGCGCGTTGTAGATCGTCCGGTCCAGGTTCTGCGCCGGAACCCCGAGGCCCACCGAGAGCGCCCCCTGCGGGTCCAGGTCGATCAGCAGCACCCGGCGGCCGTACTCGACCAGCGACGCGCCCAGGTTGATGGTCGACGTGGTCTTGCCGACGCCGCCCTTCTGGTTGCACATCGCGATGATCTTGGCCGGCCCGTGCTGCGTCAGCGGCGTGGGCTCGGGCAGGGGCCGCATCCGCGCGCGAGCGGGGTCCAGCCGCGAGGCGGCGGCGCCCATCTCCGGTCCGGTGTCGGTCGGGAGCGCGACGGCCCGGCCGGCCACGTCCCCTCGCATCGCCATCGGTCTGTTGCCTCCACCTCGTGCCCGTCCCGGCTCGTCGCCGGAGCGGTCAGCCGTTCTGCCGCTCGGGTGATCACGACGCTAGGGACGAGTCGGCGATTTACCGAGGAGGCACGCCGCGAGCCGTGTCGACTTGGCGACCCGTGACAACAGGAGTCCCGAGTCGAGGCGCAGCGCGGCACAACGTCTGCCGAAAAGTGGCGCGACGGGCTGTCAGGTGAGCGCGCGAGGGTGGCTGGTGGCGTAGACCTCGCGCAGCCGGTCGACGGTGACCAGCGTGTACACCTGCGTGGTGGTCACCGAGGCGTGCCCGAGCAGCTCCTGGACCACGCGCACGTCCGCGCCGCCGTCGAGCAGGTGGGTGGCGAAGGAGTGCCGGAGGGTGTGCGGCGAGACCTCCGCCGTGAGACCGGCCCGCTCGGCCGCCGTCCGCAGGATCGCCCAGGCGCTCTGCCGGGACAGCGGGCCGCCGCGGGCGTTGAGGAACAGCGCCCCACGGACGCCGGAACGGCCGGCCGCGGCCAGCGCCGGGCGGGCGCGCACGAGGTACTCCTCGACCGCGCGCACCGCGTAGCTGCCGACCGGGACCACCCGCTGCTTGCCGCCCTTGCCGGCCAGGCGCACCGTGGCCTGCCCGCGGTCGAGGTCGTCGACGGCGAGCCCGACGGCCTCGGAGATGCGCGCGCCGGTGCCGTACAGCAGCTCCAGCAGCGCGCGGTCGCGCAACCCGCGCGGGCCCTCCACCGCCCCGGCGGCCTCGATGAGCGCCTCCACCGACTCCACCGGGATGGCCTTGGGCAGCCGCCGCGCCGGCGCGGGCGGGCGGACCTCGTGCGCGACGTCGTCGGGCACGAGCCCGTCGAGCAGCGCGAACCGGTGCAGCCCGCGGACGGCGACCACAGCGCGGGCCGCCGACGTCGCCGACAGCGGCGGGTGCTCGTCGTCCCCCTGGCGCAGCGCGGCGAGGAACCCCGCGACGTCGCTCTCGGCCACCTCGGCCAGCCCACGCACGCCGGCGGCATCCAGGAATGCGGTGTACCGGCGCAGGTCACGGCGGTAGGAGGCGATCGTGTTCGCGGCGAGGCCGCGCTCGACGGTCAGGTGGTCGAGGTAACCGGTGACGACCCGGGCGACGTCGGACCTCGCTGTCGCTGTCGTCAGTGGAGCACCTCCTCGAGCGGGACCGCGGTCATGCCTTGCGCCTGCGCCACCTCGGGCAGCACCACCTGCCCGGCCACGACGTTCACCCCGTGGGCGAGCGCGCGGTCGGCGCGGACCGCCGCCGCGGTGCCCTCGTTGGCCAGGGCCATCACGTAGGGCAGCGTCACGTTGGTCAGCGCGTGCGTCGAGGTGTTGGGCACCGCGCCCGGCATGTTCGCCACGCAGTAGAACACCGACTCGTGCACCCGGAAGGTCGGCTCGTCGTGTGTGGTGGGCCGCGTGTCCTCGAAGCACCCGCCCTGGTCGACGGCGATGTCGACGAGCACCGATCCCGGCTTCATCCGCGACACCAGCTCGTTGCTCACCAGCGTCGGGGCCTTGGCGCCGGGCACCAGGACCGCGCCGATCACCAGGTCGGCGTCGAGGACCGCCCGCTCGACCTCGTAGGCGTTGGAGGCCACCGTCTGCAGGTGCCCCTGGTAGATGCGGTCGGCGGCGCGCAGCTTGTCGATGTCCCGGTCCAGGACGACGACCTCGGCCTGCATGCCCAGGGCGATCGCGGCGGCGTTCATGCCCGACACCCCGGCGCCGATGACGACGACCTTGGCTGCGTAGACACCGGACACGCCGCCGAGCAGCACCCCGCGGCCGCCGTGAGCCCGCTCCAGGCTGTGCGCCCCGACCTGCGGCGCCATGCGGCCGGCGACCTCCGACATCGGCGCGAGCAGCGGCAGGGCGCCGTTGGCCGTCTGCACCGTCTCGTAGGCGATCGCGGTGGTCCCGGAGGTCACCAGGGCGTCGGTGCACTCCTTGGACGCGGCCAGGTGCAGGTAGGTGAACAGCGTCTGCCCGGCGCGCAGCCGCCCGTACTCCTCGGCGACCGGCTCCTTGACCTTGAGCAGCAGGTCGGCGTCGGCCCACACGTCGTCGGCGGTGCCGACGATGGTGGCGCCCGCGGCGGTGTAGTCGGTGTCGGGGATCGAGGACCCCTCCCCCGCGCCGCGCTCCACCAGCACCGCGTGGCCGGCCCGCACCAGCTCGGTCACCCCCGCGGGGGTGAGCGCCACCCGGTACTCCCGGTTCTTGACCTCTCGGGGAACCCCGACCCGCATCGTCGCTCTCCTGGTCCCGGCGGTGCGTCCCGAGGGTGACGGGGCGTCCCGCACGCGTCTGGGCCGCCCGGTCGGGGCGGGCCTCGCGCGGAGTCTAGGCGGGAGCGGGCCTCCCACCGGGCTGCGACGTGTGCTGCGCCACCTGGCCGGGTGACGGGGTCCGGCGTCCGGGTAGGGGGCTCTCGCTGCTGCCCCGCACCGGGAGGACGACCCCATGCCGCTGTACGCCACCCATCCCGGTCTCCGGGCCCGCCAGCTGGCGGCCGACCTGGGCCTGGTGGCCTGGACGGTCGCGTGGGTGGTCCTCGCCCGCGTGGTGCACGGCGCGGTCCTCGTGCTGGCCGAGCCGGGCCGGGCGGTCGAGGACCTGGGCTCCTCGGTGGCGGGGAACATGGCGTCGGCGGCGGAGGCGGCCGGGGACGTCCCCGTGGTCGGTGACGAGTTGGCCGGCCCGTTCGAGGCCCTCGGCAGCGCCGGCTCCTCGGTGGGCGGTGCCGGTCAGGCCGCACAGGACGCCGTGGGGACGCTGGCCGCCGTCCTGGCCGTCGTCCTCGTGGCGCTGCCGGTCGGCTGGCTGCTGCTGCGCTGGCTGCCCTGGCGGCTGAGCTGGGCGCGGGAGGCGCGGGCGGCAGGGCAGGTCGATGCCGACGTGCTCGCGGCGCGTGCGCTGGTGACCGCTCCGCTGTCCCGGCTCGCCGCGCTCCCCGCGGGCACCGCGGCGGCCTGGCGCGACGGCGACCCGGACGCCACCCGCGCCCTGGCCCGCCTCGAGCTCGACCGCCTGGGCCTCGCGACGCCGGACACCCCGGCCGCAGCCGCGTCCGGTTGGCGTTGAGTCGGGGCCGGCCCGTGCCGATGACTCCTCCCGGACACGGGAGGCGGTCATGGCCGGATCGGCGGGACGACGGCGGGGACGGCGGCGCGGCGGCCGGTACGGCACCGCGATCGGGGTGCTCGCGGTCGGCCTGGTCACGCTGAGCGCACCGGCCGGTCAGCTCGCCGCCCAGCTCACCGCCGTCAGCACGCCCTCGCGGCCGTCGCCGCCGCAGCCGGTGACCCCACCCGCCGCGGCGCTGGCCCCGGTGCAGGAGCCCGCCGTCGCTCCTCCGGTCGTCGCCACCGGCCCCGCCCCGGTCGCCCCGCGCGGGGTCGACCTCGACGTGCTGAACCCGGTCGTGCCCCGTGGGACGCCGCTGGTGACCGAGCCCGGCCCCTCGATGTGCGGCGGCTACGCCAACCCGCGGCGGATCCTGCCCGCGGTCGTGCCGGGTCCCGGGACGGCCACCGTCACCTGGCAGCCCGACGGCCACGCCGACGTCGCGCGCTACCGCGTGCAGGCGGTCAGCCAGCAGCTGGTGGCCGGCCCGCAGCCCGCCCCGCCCGCCCTGGTCGCCGCCCAGCCCGAGGGCTGCGACCCGGTGACCGTGCGGTTCGCCGGTCTACAGCGCGGCGTGCCCTACGTCTTCTGGCTGGAGGAGGAGGTCCGCGACAGCCTGTCGACGCAGTGGGTGCAGGTGGGGACGACGACCCCGGTCGTCATCGGCTGAGCGCCGGCCGGGGGCGCCCGGGAGCCGACCCGGACCACCGCCGGCGCAGGTCGCTGCCCGCGTGCTCGTGCTCTGCATGCCCGCGGGACGCAGAGCACGAGCACCCGCGCCCACACGACCTCCCCCGCCAACTCGCGCTCTGCCTGCCCACGGGACCCAGAGCACGAGCACCGGCAGGCACACGACCCGCCCCGCCAACTCGTGCTCTGCCTGCCCACGGGAGCCAGAGCACGAGCACCGGCAGGCACACGACCCGCCCCGCCAAGTCGTGCTCTGCCTGCCCACGGGAGCCAGAGCACGAGCACCGGCAGGCACACGACCCGCCCCGCCAACTCGTGCTCTGCCTGCCCATCGGACGCAGAGCACGAGCACCGGCAGGCACCCCAGGGCCTGGAGGAGGTCCGCTCAGTCCGCGTCGGCCGGGCGCAGCGGCGGTTTCGTCGCCCGCACCTGCGCCGCGGCGAGCACGCCGATGACCGCCGAGGAGTTGCGGATCCCGCCGGAGAAGACCCGGGCGACCGCGTCGGCGAGCGGCACGCGCTCCACCGTCATGTCCAGTTCCTCGTGCTCGACGACGAAGCCCTCGGGCCGGTCGACCGGCGTGAGCCCCTCGGCGAGGTAGATCAGCACCTGCTCGCTGCAGAAGCCCGGGGTGCTGAAGCTGTTCACCAGCAGCGACCACCTCTCGGCGGAGAGGCCGGCCTCCTCGGCCAGCTCCCGCTGCGCCGTGGCCAGCGGGGCCTCGCCGTCGGCGTCCCGCAGGCCCGCGGGCAGCTCCCACAGGTAGCCGCCGACCGGGTGCCGGTACTGGCGGACCATGACGACGCGGTCCTCGTCGTCGACGGCGGCCACGCAGACGGCGCCGATGTGCCGCACGACCTCGCGGTCACTCGTCCCGCCGCCGGGCATGGCGACGGTGTCCCGGACCAGCGTGATGATGCGGCCCTCGTGCAGGGTCTCGCTGGCGACGACCTCGTACTCACCGGGTCGGGCGGGCTCCACCATCAGTCCTCCTCGCTGGCGCTCGTCGTCCTGACGGTGGGCCACGCTCTGCTGCCCGGTGACCTCGCGAGCTCGGTCACCCTCAGATCCCGACTTTCTCGGCCTCGTCCACCGGCACCGGCAGCCGCGCGGACTCGGAGAAGTCGATCGCGGCCTGCACGAACGCGGCGAACAGCGGGTGCGGCCGGGTCGGGCGGCTCTTCAGCTCGGGGTGGGCCTGGGTGCCGACGAAGAACGGGTGGCTCTCCCGGGGCAACTCGGCGAACTCCACCAGCAGGCCGTCGGGCGAGGTGCCGGAGAAGACCAGCCCGGCCGCGCCGAGCTTGTCGCGGTAGGCGTTGGACACCTCGTACCGGTGCCGGTGCCGCTCGGTGATCTCGGTGCTGCCGTAGGCCTCGGCCACGACCGAGCCCTTCTGCAGGGTGGCCGGGTAGCTGCCCAGCCGCATCGTGCCGCCCATGTCCCGCTGCCCGGCGACGACGTCGACCTGGCTGGCCATGGTCGCGATGACCGCGTCCGGGGTCTCCGGGTCGAACTCCGTGGAGTTGGCCTCCGGCAGCCCGGCCAGGTTGCGGGCCGTCTCGATGACCATGCACTGCAGGCCCAGGCACAGCCCCAGCAGCGGGACGCCGTTGACCCGCGCGTACCGGATGGCGCCGAGCTTGCCCTCGATGCCGCGCACCCCGAAGCCGCCGGGGATGCAGACCCCGTCGACGCCGGCCAGCGCCCGCTCGGCTCCCTCGAGGGTCTCGCAGTCGTCGGAGGGGACCCAGCGGATCTCGACCCGGCTGCGGTGGGCGAAGCCGCCGGCCCGCAGCGCCTCGGTGACCGACAGGTAGGCGTCGGGCAGGTCGATGTACTTGCCGACCAGGCCGATCGTCACGGTCTGCTTGGGCGCGTGCACCCGGTCGAGCAGGTCGCCCCAGACGGTCCAGTCGACGTCCCGGAAGGGCAGGCCCAGCCGGCGGACGACGTAGGCGTCGAGGCCCTCGCGGTGCAGCACCTTGGGGATGTCGTAGATCGACGGCGCGTCGGGGCAGGAGATGACGCCCTCGGCGTCGACGTCGCACATCAGGCTGATCTTGCGCTTGAGCCCGGTGCCGATCTCCCGGTCCGACCGGCAGACCAGCGCGTCGGGCTGGATGCCGATGCTGCGCAGCGCGGCCACGGAGTGCTGGGTCGGCTTGGTCTTCAACTCGCCCGACGGCGCGATGTAGGGCACCAGGGAGATGTGCAGGAAGAAGCAGTTGTCCCGGCCGATCTCGTGACGGACCTGGCGGGCGGCCTCGAGGAAGGGCAGGGACTCGATGTCGCCGACGGTGCCACCGATCTCGGTGATGACCACGTCGACCCGCTCGGCGGAGTCGGCCCCGGCCATGATCCGGGCCTTGATCTCGTTGGTGATGTGGGGGATCACCTGGACGGTGTCGCCCAGGTACTCGCCGCGGCGCTCCTTGGCGATCACGTCCGAGTAGACCTGGCCGGTGGTGACGTTGGCGCGGCCGGTCAGGTCGGTGTCGAGGAACCGCTCGTAGTGGCCGATGTCGAGGTCGGTCTCGGCGCCGTCCTCGGTGACGAAGACCTCGCCGTGCTGGAACGGGTTCATCGTCCCGGGGTCGACGTTGAGGTAGGGGTCCAGCTTCTGCATCGTCACGCGCAGGCCACGGCTGGACAGGAGCGCGCCGAGGGAGCTGGCCGTCAGGCCCTTGCCCAGGGAGGAGACAACCCCGCCGGTGACGAAGACGAACTTCGTCGGCTGGGAGTTGTGGAGGAGACCCCCCGGTCCGTAGTTACTGTTCCGCGTTCCAGACGGTCGATCCACGGGAGACGACCGTAACACGATCGGGGCCCGCGACCGGGTCGGGACCGGGAGTGCCGTCGGCCACCCGGGCCGCCTCGGTGCCGCTGGCGCGCGGCGCCGCGGCCAGCCAGACCAGCAGCGGGACCAGCAGGGACGCCGCCGTCGCGGGGAGGGCGACGCCGGAGTCGTTGGCCGCCGCCCCGACCGCCAGGCTCAGTGCGCTGGCGACCAGCCCGGCCCGCAGGGGGACCGGATCGCCGGCCGGCAGGAGGTCGGGCCGGCCGCGGAGGAGCCCGGGCCCCCGCAGCGGCGCCGGCAGCAGGGCCTGGACCCGCCCGCCCCGCCGTCCCCCGGCCGGGCGGACCAGCCACACCGCGGCGACCAGGGCGACGGGCAGCATCCAGGCCAGCGGGCTGCCGAGCAGGATGTCGAGGTTGGCCTGCGCCTTGCGGCTGACCACGGTCCACGCCTCGCCGGTGAGCACCTGTTCGACGAACCGGCCCAGGTGGCTGCGCTCGGCCGCCGGGCGCAGCCAGTCGACGACCGCGAGCGTGCCCACGGCGACCACGGCGAGCGCGAGGACGGCGGCCAGCCGCGTCACCGTCACCCGAGTGCGGGTGAGCAGCATGGCCAGCAGCACGAAGCCCGGCAGGGCGGCGAGCACCCCGCCGAAGTCGCGGCCGAGGGACGGCGTCCCGATGACGAGCACGGTGAGCGCACCGGCCGCCAGCACCGTGCCGGCCACGACGGCCCGGGAGCGGCCCGCCGGGGCCCGCCGTCCGGCCGCGGTCGCCGCGGCCGCGGTGAGCAGCAGCGCGCTGACCGACAGCAGGCCGAAGGTCAGGTTGCCGTAGCCGGTGAACCGGCCGGCGACGATCGCGTCGTACCCGAGCAGGCTGTTGAGCTCCAGGTGCGACCCGGTCAGCACGTCCCCGACCAGGGTCGCCAGGGTGATCGTCAGGATCGCGGCCGGCGGTCCCAGCCGGGAGGTCCGCCACGGGCCGAGCGCGGCCACGGCCAGGACGACGAGGGCGGCGGCGAGCACGGAGGCGGCCAGCGCCAGGCGGGGCGCCCCGGCCGCCTCCCACGGCAGCAGCCCGGCCAGGTGGGTGGCGACCGGCAGCGCGGCGACCCCCAGGGCGATCGGCCGGACGGCGCCCCGCAGCCGCTCCCCCGCCGGTCGGGGCGCCCGGGCGCGGCGGCGTCCGCCGGCCACCAGCAGGCCCAGCGCGACGACCGCGGCGTTGACCAGCACCAGGCCCCAGAAGAAGGCGCCGGTGCTGCGGTAGTGCACCGCGGCCCCGGTGTTGGCCCGCTCGAGGACGTCCACCGCCTCGGTCAGCGCCGGCCGCTCGCCCCCGACCCGGAGGGGCTGGCCGTTCATCGACGCCGGCTTCGGCAGGCCCAGGGCGTCCAGCGCGGTCGGGGCGACGTCGATGAGCTGGGTGTAGGGCGCCCGGCCGGTGCTGGCCGAGGTGAGCCAGCCGGGCTCGTCCAGGCCGGGGCCCGACGCGATGCCCACGTGCAGCTGCGGCCGGCCGTCGTTGACCTCGGAGATGCCCTGCAGCAGGAGCAGGGTCTCCCCCGGCGCGGCGGCCACCGCCTCGGTCAGCCGGCCGACGGCCTCGTCGATGGTGGCCAGGGCCGTGGCCCGCGGCTGCGGCTCGGTGCCGGTGTCGCTGCCCTCGAGCGCCGGCTCCCCCGCGTCGACCAGCGCGTCGAGCGAGACCAGCGTCAGCGGGCAGCCGGCCAGCAGCTCGCCGATGCGGGCGGGGTCGGCGGGCAGCCGCTCGGTCTGCGACAGCGCCACGCCGGGGCCGGCGACGGCGAGCGCCGGGGCGCGGCCGACGACGGTGGCGCAGCCGACCGCGCTGCCCAGCGCCGCCGGCTCCGCGCCGAAGCGGGCGGTGCTCTCGTCCCCGGCGACCGCGGTGACCGCCGACTGCGGATCGGCCAGCCCGGCCGCTGCGAGCCGCTCCTGCAGGCCGCAGTGCGACAGCGACGGACTGGCGGGGGGCACCGGCGGGACCTGCTCCTCGGGCACCGCGTCGTCCCCCGGCGGGGCGGCGGGGTCGCCCCCGTCCCCGCTGTCCGGGGCCTCGCCGGGCAGCGGCACGGTCGGCAGCGGCACCGGCGGCACCGACTCGTCCGGCGCCGGGAAGCGGGCGCGGTTGCCCGCACCCAGGGTGGCCCAGCCGTCGAGCAGGCAGCTGGTGGCCCGCGCCGCGCGGACCGACACCGCACCGATGGGCGAGCGCTCGGCCAGCGCCCACAGCTGCGGCGTCGCCTCCGGGTCGACGTCGCTCCACACCAGGCCGGGGACGCCGACGACGAGCACCCGGTCGGCGGTCGCCTCCTCCGCCGGGGCGGCGGAGGCACCGCCGGCCAGGGCCAGCAGCACGGTGAGGACCGCGACCAGCAGCGCCGCGCCGCGGACTCCGCCTCGCGCGACCGGTCTCATCGGGAGCCGGCCCCCGGCGGCCCGAGCAGCTCGCGGTAGACGGCGACCAGCTGCCGGGCCGTGGCCGCCTCGTCGGGCCAGGTCGCGGCCTGGCGGGACCCTGCCTCGGCCAGCCGTCGCGCCCGCGCCGGGTCGGCCAGCAGCCCGGTGACGGCCTCGGCGAGCGCGGCGGCGTCCCCCACCGGGACCAGCTCCGCGCCCTCGCCGAGCAGCTCGGGCAGCCCACCGGTGCGGGTGGCGACCAGCGGCGTACCCGACCGCAGCGCCTCCTGCGCAGTCAGCGAGCGGGCCTCCCAGCGGGAGGGCAGCACGGCGAGGTCGGCGGCGGCCAGCAGGTCGGCGACCTCGCTGCGCCGGCCCAGCAGGACGACGGGCAGCCGCTCGGCGGCGATGCGCCGGTGGAGCTCCTCGTGCAGGGGTCCGTCGCCCGCGACGGCGACCAGCGGCGCCACGGGCAGTCGCGGGTCGCCCGCCCACCGGGCCGCCGCGTCGAGCAGGACGTCGTAGCCCTTCTGCGGGTGCAGCCGGCCGACCGCGACCACCAGCAGCCGCCCGTCGGCCAGGCCGAGCTCGGTGCGCACCTGCTCGCGGGTGCGGATCGGAGGGGGCAACGGCGGGGCCGAGACCGGGGCGACCCGCACGTCCCGCGCGCCCTGCCGCCAGGCGTTCTCGGCGAGGTCCCCGGAGGCGGCCAGGACCACGTCGGCGCTGCGGACGGTGGCCCGCTCCGCGGCGGACAGCACCCGGCGCCGGGCGCCGCCGCCCTCGGGCAGCGCGTTGTGCAGCGTGAGGACCAGCGGCCGGCCGCGGTCGCCGAACCGGCGGGCGGCGGTGGCCACCAGCCCGGCGCGCAGCCCGTGGGCGTGCACGAGGTCGGTGCCCGCGGTGGCCCGCCGCAGCGCGGCCACGGCGCGGGCGTCGGCCAGCGGGGCGAGCCCGGCGGAGATCTCCACGGGCGTGAACTGCGCGCCGGCGGCGGTGAAGGCGAACAGCCGCTCGGTCGCCGCAGGCCCGCACACGCGGGCACCGGCTCCGGCCGCGAGGAGCGCGGGCAGCACGGACCGCACGTGGGTGCCCACCCCACCGGTGCTGGTGGCCAGCACCTCGGCCACCCGGCGGCCCGCCAGCAGCGGCTCAGCCACCGTGCACCTCCCGCCGATCCGACGAACGCAGCGCGCGCACGGCCGCCCGCAGCGGGCGCCGCGCCGTCCCCATCATGACCGCCCCCACCACGGCCGCGGCAGCCACCGCGGCGAGGACCCCGGCGAGCACCACCCCGGCCAGGCCGCCCTCCGGCACCGGGTCGGCACCGAGCCCGCGGGCGACCGCGAGCCCCGCGGCGGCGGCCAGCCCGGCGGCCAGCAGCCCCGGGACGCCGGTCCGCAGCACGCCGGCCAGCCCCGCCGGGCCGACCTCGCGGGCGACGACGGCCAGCAGGCCGAGGCCGGCGACGGTCACGCCGGCGGTGTGCCCGGCGCCCAGGGCCACGCCGCGGTCGGTCGCGGGGAGCACCGCCGACAGGACGACGTCCGCCGCGACCGCGAGCAGCCACCCGCCGAGGACGCAGACGGTCGGCGCCTTCCAGCGTCCGCGGGCGTAGAGGGCCCGGGTGAGCAGCGCGACCAGCCCGTAGCCGGGCAGGCCCGGGGCGAAGGCGATGATCGTGTCCCGCAGCGCGCCGACGACGGCGGGCGGCTCGGCGGCCAGGAAGACGCGCGCCATCGGCCCGGACACCGCGACCAGCACCGCGGCGGCCGCGAGCGAGCCGACCACCACCAGGACCACCACCGGGGCCAGCGCGCGGCGGAAGCCGGACTCGTCGCCAACCTCGGCGCGCTCGGCCAGGCCGGGGTAGGCGGAGGTGGCCAGCGGCACCGCGAGCGCCGCCCAGGGCACCAGGAACAGCGTCAGCGCGGCGGTGTAGACGACCTGCGTGCCGTCCGGGGCGCCGGCGTTGGCCAGCCGGATGGCCACCACCGCCACCAGCTGCTGCCCGGCGAGGGTGAGCACACCGGCGACCGCCAGCCGCCGCACCCGGGGCGCGGCGCCGACCGGGAAGCGCAGCGACGGGCGCAGGCCCAGCCGCAGCCGGCGCAGCGGGACGAGCAGGCTCAGGGCGAGGACGGCCACGCCGAGCGTCGTCCCCATCGAGAGGACCAGCTCGGCCGGGGTGGACAGGTCCTCGGCCGACCGGCTGCCGCCGATGGCGGCGAAGGTCAGGTAGGCGGTCGCGACCACGACGCTGGACAGCAGCGGCGCCAGCGCCGGGCCGCCGAACCGGCGGTGCGCCTGCAGCACGCCGGTCAGCACGATGCCGATGCCGTAGAGCACCACCTGGGGTGCGAAGACCACGAGGAACCGGGCGGCGAGCTCAACCTGCACGGGGTCCCCGCCGCCGAGCAGCAGGCGGGCGATCGGCTCGGCCAGCACCGCCACCAGGACCGCCAGCGGGGTGAGGACCAGCAGGCTCCAGCCCAGCAGCGCCGAGGCGGTGCGGCGCACCTGGTCCCGGTCGCCGGTGGCGATGCCCCCGGCCAGCATCGGGACGACGAGGCTGGCCAGCGCGCCGCCGGCGACCACCTCGAAGACGATGTTGGGCACGGTGTTGGCCGCCAGGTAGGTGTCCCCCGTGCTGTCGGCACCGACGGCGTTGGTGAACACCAGCGTGCGGCCGAAGCCGGCCAGCCGGGCCAGCACGGTGAGGACGGCGATCAGCACGGCGGCGCCGGCGACACCCGACGCCAGCTGCCTCCGGCTCCTGCGTCTCCTCCGCGGGCGCTCGTCGGCGACCCGAGCGCGGCTGGCTGCGTCCATCGGTGGGCTCGCGAGCTCGCTCACGCCGGCCGGCGGCCGAGCCGGTCCAGTTCCCGCAGCCCCGGCGTCGCCTCGATGACCCGCGTGAAGCTGACCTTCTCGCTGGCCAGGGTCAGCGCGACCACACCGGCCAGCAGGCAGGCCCGGGCCGGCCGGCCGGGCAGCGCGGCCAGCCGCAGGCCCAGCAGGGCGCCGACGGCGTTGGCGCCGCAGTCGCCGAGCATGACCCGCTCCCCCAGGTCGGCGGGCAGGACGGCGAGGCTCGCGCCGAGCGGCCCGGCCACCAGGGTCCCTGCCGGGCTGCCGAGACCGGCGGCGGCGACCAGCGCCGCGGCCTTGGCCGCCCGCCCGGGACGCAGGTCGAGCAGGTTGACCAGGTTGGCGGTGCCGGCGACCAGGCCGGTGGTGAGGACGGCGTCGGCGAGCGCGCCGGCGCCCCGGCCGCGCGGCGTGAGCAGCGCGGCGGCCGCGGCGGCGGCGCCGATGCCGGCGACCTTGACCGCGCCGGCCGAGACCCGACCGGCCCGCAGTGCGCGCAGGTGCCCGGCCAGCCCCTTGTCGCGCGCCTGCTCGGGGCGGGCGCCGGCGAGGTCGTCGTAGCCACCGACGAGCCCGGAGACGGTGCCGACGACCGCGGCCGCGGCCCGCCACCCGGGGAAGGCGCCGGCGACCGCGCTGCCGGTGGCCGCGGCGGCCAGCGCCGGGCCGCCGAGCAGGGTGACCGGCCGGCCGGCGTAGTTGGTGCGCCGCCACGGTGCGCCGGCCGGGCGGGCGGTGACCGCGGCCGCCGCGGCCAGGCCCAGCCGTGCCGCGGCCGCGCCGCCGAGCGCGAGGAACGCCCGGCGCCGCGTGCCGCCGTCCGCGCGGCGGGTCACGGGGTGGCGGCCGGCACCGGCGGCACCGGCTGGGTGTCCTCGCCGGAGCCGTACTTGCCGGAGGTGCCCTCGCGCTCCCGGGTCAGCGCCAGGACCGTGCTGACCCGGCCGGCCGCGCTGTCGACGTTGTCGACGGTGGACACGGCGGCAGAGGTCTCGGGGTCGGCACGGATCACGCCCACCAGGCCGGTCTCGCCCGCCGAGTCGGCGTCGCCGGCGACCACCGCGCCGGACCCGCGCGCGTCCAGGGCCAGCGCCAGGTCGACCAGGGTGTCGGCGCGCTCCTCGGCGTCCTCCTCGGGAGAGGACCCGGTGGTGAGGACGACGGCGTAGTCGGCCGGGGTCACCGACGGCGACTCCTGGGTGAGCACCTCCAGGGCGGACAGCCCGGCGAGCACCGAGGACAGCGCGGCGGTGTCCGGAGCCGGCCCGTCGACCGGGCGCATGAGCACCTGCGACAGCAGCGCGGCCACCAGCTGGCCGGTGTCGTCGGTCTCCGGGAGGGTGACCCCCGTCGGCAGCCCCGGCCCGGTGACGTAGCTCTGCAGGCCGCTGGCGGTCGCCGGGTCGGTGTACTCGGGCTGGAGCTGCACGGTGCCGGTCACGGTGCCGCCGGCCTGGCCGATGAGGGTGGAGACCTCGTCGACGGTGTCGGCGGCCACCTCCTCGCCGGTGGTCACGAGGACGACGTTGCGGCCCTGGAGGCTGCCGGCGACCAGGGCGGGGGCGACCGCCTCCTCGAAGGCGTCGCCGGTGTCCAGCTGGGCCTGCAGGTCGCGGTTGGTGTCCTCCAGGTCGCGCTTGTCCTGCGTCAGTGCACCCACCTGGGTCTCGAGGTCGGCGAGGATCGGCTGGTTGAGCGCGGTCGTGCCGATGACGATGCCCAACGCCACGGCCAGGAAGACCGCGATCAGCGAGACCAGGTGGTAGCGGAAGTCGATCACGAGAAGAGGTTCTCCAGCCAGAACACGAAGCTGTTCCATTGGTCGACCAGCAGGTCGAAGTAGACGCGGCCGGCCGCCGAGACCGCGAGGGCCGACCCGATGGCGAGGAACGCGGCCAGCACCAGGACGACCAGCGCGGTGGTGGAGATGCGGCTGCGGTAGAGCCGGCTCACACCCTTGGCGTCGACCAGCTTGCCGCCCAGGCGCAGCCGGGTGAGGAAGGTCGAGGCCATGCCGCCGCGGCCCTTGTCGAGGAACTCCACGAGCGTGGCGTGCGTGCCGACCGCGACGATGAGCTTGGCGCCCTTCTCGTCGGCCAGCAGCATCGCGATGTCCTCGCTGGTCGCCGCGGCCGGGAAGGTGATCGCGTCGACGCCGAGGTCCTGGACGCGGGCCAGGCCCGGGGCGCGGCCGTCGGCGTAGGCGTGGACGACGACCTCGGCGCCCGAGCGCAGCACGTCGTCGCTCACCGAGTCCATGTCCCCGATGATCATGTCGGGCTGGTAGCCGGCCTCCATGAGCGCGTCGGCGCCGCCGTCGACACCGATGAGGACCGGCCGGTAGTCGCGGATGTAGGACCGCAGCGCCTGCAGGTCCTCCTTGTAGTCGTAGCCGCGGACGACGACGAGGACGTGCCGGCCCTCGATCGGGGTGACCACGTCGGGCACGCCGACACCGTCGAGCAGCAGCGCGCGCTCGCGCTTCATGTACTCCATCGTGTTGGTGGCGAACGCCTCCAACTGCGTGGACAGCCCGGCCTTGGCCTCGGCCATCGCCTCGGCGATCGTCTCCGGGGTCTGCTCGGTGCCCTCGGCGACCACGGTGCCGTCGTCCAGGACCAGCCGGTTCCCGTCGAGGCGGGCGTGGGCGCCCTCCTTGACCGCGGTGAGGACCTCCTTGCCCACGTCGTCGACCAGCGGGATGCCGGCGTTGGTGAGGATCTCGGGGCCGAGGTTCGGGTAGCGGCCGGAGATGCTGGCCGAGGCGTTGACGACCGCGGCCACCCGGCAGGCGACGAGGGAGTCGGCGCTGACGCGGTCGATGTCGACGTGGTCGATGACGGCGATGTCACCGGGCCGCAGCCGCTTGGTGAGGTTCTTCGTGCGGCGGTCCAGCCGCACGGTGCCGGTCACTCCGGGGGCCGCCTCGGGTGCCCGGCCGCGACGCAGGGAACCGATGCGCATCCCTGCACTCTCCCACGGGGGTGCTCCGGCGCCGCCGTCCGACGCACGTGTGCAACGTCTCGCACACGCTCCGTGTCCGACACTTCGGCAAGCGCGACACGCCGGACACGCCGGTCGCAGCGGCCCTACCGGGGTCCCCGGCGGCGCTGTCTAGCGTTGCGCGGGTGACACCAGGGGCGCATGCGGTCGGGCGGACACACCACGACGACGACCTGCGCGCCGACGCCCCGATGGACGCCCCGGCCGCCGACGTCGTCCCACCGGTTGCCGATGAGGACGAGCCCTCGCAGGAGGCTCCCCCGCCACCCCTGCCCGGCGCGACTGCACCCGCGCCCCCCGCGGCCGGCACCGCCGCCGCACCCGCCGACCCGGCGGCACGGGGTCGGCGCGGGCGGCGCGCGCGGCGTGGGCCGGGGCTGCGCGAGCGCCGCCGTCAGCAGACCCGGGCGACGATCGTGGACGCGGCCGCGGAGCTGTTCGCCGAGCGCGGGTTCGACGCGGTCAGCGTCGTGGAGATCGCCCAGCGGGCGGGCGTGGTCGAGAAGACCGTCTTCAACCACTTCCCCGTCAAGGAGGGGCTGGTCTTCGAGGCCGACCCGCCGATGCGGGCCGCGCTGCTCGACGCGGTGCGCACTCGACCGGCCGGCGAGTCGGTCACCGCGGCGGCCGGCACCTTCGTCGTCCGGGCCATGAGCGGCCTCGGGGCGCCCGAGGCGGCGGCCGGCGTGGCCGAGATGGCGCGGATCATCCGCGGCAGCCACACCCTGCAGGTGCGCGAGCGGGAGATCCTCGGCGAGCTGACGACCGCCCTGGCCGGGCTGATCGCCGAGGAGACCCGGCCGGAGCCCGGGGAGCTGGCGCCCTGGCTGGCGGCCCACTCGGTGCTCGGCCTGTACGCGGCGCTGCTGGAGCTGGCCCGCGACCGGGTGCTGGCCGGCGTCACCGGTCCGGAGCTGACCGCGGAGCTGCGGGCCCGCGGTGAGCGCGGGCTGGCGCTGCTGCAGTTCGGCCTCGCGGGGTACGCCAAGCGGCGGTGACATCGCGGTCCGGGAGGACCGCACCGCGGTGACATCGCGGTCCCACCGCACGTACCGGGGCCAGGTGCCGCCCCCCTGCCGCGGTCGGGGTCGAGGATCGCCGGGGCCTCAGAGCTCGATCTGCAGGGCGCGGAGCAGCTGGGTGGAGCGGTCACCGGGGATGTCCGGGTCCTGGGTGAACAGCGCGACGGCGACCATGTACTCGTCCTCCCCGGTCCACCCGCGGCCCTCGGCGCACAGCCGGCGGATGTGCTCCCGGACCTTGGGCTCGGAGCTGTAGGGGCCGTAGTCCAGGCCCATGGCCAGGAAGTTGACGACCCGGTAGCCCAGGTCGCCCGCGGTGCGCACGGTCGTCTCCGGGTCGGAGTAGCTGGGGACGGCGACGACCACGTTGCGGTACCCGGCCTTGAGCAGCTGCAGGGCCAGGTCGTTGCCGTACACCCCGCCCCACAGCTCCGGCATGAGGATGTCGCGGTCCGGCGCCGGGATGTAGGGCGGGTTGGCGATCACCGTCGACACCGGCGGACCCCCCGCGGAGTCGGCCCCGTCGAAGAAGTCGCCGAGCTCCACCGTGTACCGGTCGGCCACCCCGCGGGCGGCGATGTTCCCACGGGCCTGCTCGACCGAGGGCGCGCTGATGTCGAAGCTGCGCACCCGCAGCTCCGGCAGGCCGGCCACCACGTCGGCGATCGCGGTGGCGTCACCGGTGCCGAGCTCGACGATCCCCTCCCGCTCCCAGCCCAGCTGCTCGCGGTAGTGCTGGAGCAGCATGCAGACGGAGAACCCGTAGTGCGCCGACTCGTCGGCGGAGGAGAAGCAGCTCACCGGGCGGCACCGGCGGTCGGGCGGGCGGCGAGGTGGTCGGCGGTGACCAGGCATCGGTTGCGCACGACCGAGCCCCTACCCCGGCCGACTCGCGGCCACGCCTGATCTCGCCTGGCCGGGCGATGTGCCCGGTCAGGCCGCCGCGCGGGCGGTCGCCGCGACCGCGAGCAGTTCCCGGGCGTGGGCCTGCCCGGTGTCGCTGTCGGTGAGCCCGGAGAGCATCCGGGCCAGCTCCCGGACGCGGTCCTCACCGTCGACCGCGCGGATGTCGGTGGCGGTCACGCCCGCACCGGTGTCCGGGGACTTGTCGACGACCAGGTGGGTGTCGGCGAAGGCGGCCACCTGCGCCAGGTGGGTGACGACGACGACCTGGTGGTCGCGGGCCAGCCGCGCCAGGCGCCGGCCGATCTCCCCCGCGGCCTGGCCGCCGACGCCGGCGTCGACCTCGTCGAAGACCATGACCGGCACCGGGTCGGCCCCCGCGAAGACCACCTCGATCGCGAGCATGACCCGGGAGAGCTCACCGCCGGACGCGCCCTTGTGCACCGGCCGCGGCGGCGCGCCGGGGTGGGCGGCCATGAGCAGCGCCACCTCGTCGACGCCCTCGGGGCCCGGCGCGCCGGGGTCGCTGTCGACGGAGAAGGAGACCCGGGCGCTCTTCATCGCCAGCCCGGCCAGCTCCCGGCCGACCTCCGCGGCGAACCCGTCGGCAGCCGCACGCCGCCCCTCGGAGATCCGGGCGGCGAGGTCGTCGACCTCGGCCCGGGCGGTGTCGCGGGCGGCCTCGAGCGCCTCGAGCGCCTCGTCGGAGACGTCGAGCTCGTCGAGCCGGCGGCGGGCGTCGTCGGCCCACGCCAGCACCCCGGTGACGCCCTCCCCCACGTCGGCGTACTTGCGCACCAGGGCGGTGATCGCGGCTCGTCGGTCGAGGACCTCGGCCAGCCGCGCGGGGTCGGCGTCGAGGTCGGCGACGTAGCTGGCCAGTTGGCCGGCCACGTCGGAGACCACGGCGACGGCGTCGGCGAGGTCCTGCGCGAGCATCACCAGGGTGGGGTCGTCGGAGGCGGCCAGCGCCCGCTCGGCGATGGCCAGCGCCGCCGTGGCGTCCTGCGGCAGGTCGTCGCCCAGGTCGCCGGTGACGTCGCCGACCAGCGCGGTACGGGCCTCGTCGGCGGCGGCCCGGAGCGCGTCGGCGTCGCTGAGCCGACGCGCCTGGGTGTCGAGCTCCTCGTCCTCGCCCGGCTGGGGCGCGACCGCGTCGATCTCCTCGAGCCCGTGCCGCAGCACGTCCGCGGCCTGGGCGAGCTCCCGGGCCTGGCCGCGGCGGCGCTCGAGGTCGGCGACGAGCTCCCGCCAGCGCGCGTACGCCGTCCGGTACCGGTCGAGCAGCTCCAGGTGCGCCGGCCCGGCGTAGCGGTCCAGCGCCCGCCGCTGCTCGGCCGGGCGGGAGAGCCGCAACTGGTCGCTCTGCCCGTGCACGGCGAGCAGTCCCTCGGCCATCTCCGCGATGACCCCGACCGGCACGCTGCGGCCCCCCAGGTGGGCGCGCGACCGGCCCTCGGCGCTCACCGTGCGGGCGAGGATGAGACTGCCGTCGTCGTCGGGGTCCGCGCCGGCGTCGGCGGCCCGCTCCCACACCGGCGAGTCGGCGGGCAGCGCCAGCCGACCCTCGACCCCCGCCCGGCCGTTGGCGCGCACCCTCCCGGGGTCGGCACGGCCGCCGAAGAGCAGGGTCAGGCCGGTGACGACCATCGTCTTGCCGGCGCCGGTCTCCCCGGTGACGACGGTGAGGCCGTCTCCGAGCTCGAGGGTGACGTCGTCGATGGCGCCCAGGCCACGGATGCGCAGCTCGGTGAGCCGGCCCAGCCGGTTGCGCGTCGCCGGCCGGTCGTCCCCGGTGGCAGGTCCGTTCCCGGCAGCCGACCCCGGCGCGGCGACCGGCTGCGGCCCGGCGGCCGCGGGGTCGCCCGAGGGGGTCGCCCCGCGGGCAGCCCGCTTGTCACGCGTCGTCGTCCGTGCCGCCACCGCGGCCCTCCTCTCCGGGGTCCCCGCCGACGAAGCCGCGGGTGAGCACGTTGCGGGTGGGGGTGAGCTCGTGCCCGGGGTCGTGCCGGCGGGCGTCGCGGAACCCCCGGACCGGCAGTCCGAACTTGGCCACCAGCCGGTCGCCGAAGGTGGTCGCGTGGACCCGCGCGATGCGCACCGGCCGGGCGGCCCGGCGGACGTCGACCCGCCCGCCCTCGGGGACCTCCAGCGCCCGGCGGCCGTCGGCCGAGACCCGTGCCCGGTTGCCGTCGGCCGGGATGGCCACGGTGAGCACCGAGTCCGGCGAGGTGACCAGCGGCCGGCCGAACA
The DNA here is from genome assembly GCF_054050175.1 of Geodermatophilus sp. SYSU D00697. Taxonomy (NCBI): domain Bacteria; kingdom Bacillati; phylum Actinomycetota; class Actinomycetes; order Geodermatophilales; family Geodermatophilaceae; genus Geodermatophilus; species Geodermatophilus sp. SYSU D00697. Next base: position 3,995 of record NZ_JBJGYV010000021.1, on the reverse strand, counting down.
GCGCGTGGGCGTTCGACGGCACCACGAGCATGGCCTCGACGTCCGGCCACACCACCGGGCCGCCCGCGGAGAACGCGTACGCGGTGGACCCGGTCGGGGTCGAGAACAGCACCCCGTCGCAGCCGAAGCTGGTCAGCGGCCGACCGTCGATCGCCACGACGACGTCGAGGACGCGCGACCGCTCGGACTTCTCCACCGACGCCTCGTTGAGCGCCCACGTGCCGCCCACGACGGCGCCGGTGGCGTCGAGGACGTCGACCTCGATGGCCAGCCGCTTCTCCACGGAGTACTCGCACCGCTCGATCGCGGTGAGGGTCTCCTCGACCGCCTCGGGCTCGGTCTCGGCGAGGAAGCCGACCCGGCCGAGGTTGACGCCCATGAGCGCGGCGTTGCTGTACCGGGCGAGCTCGGCGGCCCGCAGGAAGGTGCCGTCACCGCCGAAGACCATCACGATCTCCGCACCGCGGGCGGCCTCCGCGTCGGCCGGCACCACCTCGGCGCCCTCGATGCCGAGCTCGGCCGCCTCCTCCTCCAGCAGCCGCACGGTGATGCCGGCCTTGGCCAGGCGGGCGGCGGAGCTGCGGGCGAGCTCGACGATGTCCTGCCGGCCGGTGTGGACGGCGAGCAGGACGTGCCGGCTCCCGCTGGGCGCCCACAGCGTGGGACTGACCTCGCTCACGGTGCCTCCTCGGTGCTGCGTGCCGGCCACGGTGCCGGCACGAGTGCGCTGACGCGCTCCCTCACGATGGTCCTTCCTCGACGGCCCGGTGCACGTCGCCCTCCCGGGGCGGCCCGGCGTCGCGACGCAGCCACAGGAAGAACTCCACGTTCCCCGCGGGACCGGGCAGGGGGCTGGCGACGACGCCGGCCGTCCCCCATCCGAGCTCGGCGGCGGCGCGGGCCACCTCCAGCACCGCGGACTCGCGGTGGGCCGGGTCGCGCACGACCCCGCCCGCCCCCAGGCGTTCACGGCCGACCTCGAACTGCGGCTTGACCATGGGCAGCAGGTCGGCCCCGGCGGTCGCGCAGGCGGTGAGCGCCGGCAGCACCAGCCGCAGCGAGATGAAGGAGAGGTCGGCGACGACCAGGTCCACCGGCCCGCCGACCTGCTCGGGGGTCAGCGAGCGGACGTTGGTGCGCTCGAGCACGGTGACCCGCTCGTCGGTGCGCAGGGACCAGGCCAGCTCGCCGTACCCGACGTCGACGGCGACCACCTCTCGGGCTCCCCGGCTCAGGAGCACCTCGGTGAAGCCGCCGGTGGAGGCGCCGGCGTCCAGGGCGCGCCGGCCCTCGACGGGGACGGGGAAGGCCTCGAGGGCACCGAGCAGCTTGTGCGCGCCGCGGGACACCCAGTTCGGCTCGTCGGGGTCGGTGCGCACGACCACGGGGGTGTTGGCGTCGACCCCCGTGGCGGGTTTCGTGGCAGCCCGGCCGGAGACGGCGACCCGCCCCTCGGCGATCAGCGCGACGGCGTGCTCGCGGGAGCGGGCCAGCCCGCGCCGCACGAGCTCCGCGTCGAGCCTGCTGCGGCGGACCATCAGAGCTCGTCGATCGTGGCCAGCTCGCGCTGCAGCCGCGCGTGCTCGGCCTCGAACACGGCCACGTGCTCGGCGACCGGCCGCCGGTCGAGGTCGGCGGGGAGCGTGGCGTCCTGCGGCTCGGGCTCGCCCGTCGCCGCCTGCTGCGGGCGGACCTCCGGGCCGGGGCCCTGGACCGGCGCCGGACCGCCCGACGGACGCGGACCGGGCCGCGGAGGCCCCGGGACCGGTCGCGATCGACTCGGTTCGGTCATCGTGCGCCTCTCGGGGTGGGAGGGTCGCGGCGCCGTGCCGCAGGGGTGGGCGGGCGCTCGCCGGGGAGCGCTCCTCGGGGACGGGCCCTGGTCCGCGAGGTTACCGGCCGGGGACGACGGGCACGGGCCGCCGACCGGGGATAGCCTCCGCCCGCCCCGTCCCTTCTCACCGTGGAGGCCTGCCCGCGTGGCCACGATGGAACAGTGCATGACCGCCCTCAAGACCGTGCTCGGTGACCTGGCGGCCAGCCCGGCGGCCGAGGGCCTGGACCGGAGCCTGTCCTGCCGGTTCCCCGACCTCGGCCAGGTGGTCCGCGGGCGGCTGGCCCGGGGACGGGTCCACGAACTGCGTGCCGAGCCGGAGGACCAGTCGCTGGAGAAGGCCGACATCCGGCTGACGATGGCCAGTGACGACCTCGTCGCACTCACCGAGGGGGAGCTGTCGTTCGGCCCGGCGTGGGCGACCGGCCGGGTCAAGCTCGAGGCGGGCCTCCGCGACATGCTGCGGCTGCGCAAGATGCTCTGAGCCGGCGTCCGCGTCCCGCGCATCGACGGACCTCAGCCGGCCTCGGCGACGGGCACGGCGGGCACGTCAGCCGCCCAGGGCCCAGCGCGCGAGCGCGGCCGCGGCCACCTCGTCGGCCGCCCGCACGGCGGCCGGGACACCCGAGTCGGGGTGCCCGGTCCAGTGGGCGACACAGAGGGCACGCAGCCCGTCGAGGCCGTCGCCGAGGTCGCCCGATCTCGGGTCGCAGCCCAGCTGGAGCCGACTCCCCTCCCCCACCGGCTGGACCCACCAGCCACGGCAGCGCCACCGGCCTTCCTCGCGCACCACGGCCGGGTGCGTGTCGAGCAGCCCGGAGGCGTCGGCGGACAGCAGGTCGGGCCGGCGCTGCGGCCCGGCGGCGAGCAGCGCCCCGGGATCGGTGACGCCGGAGAACACCAGCAGGCTGTCCGCGCCGGCCCGCCGGCCTCCCTCGATGTCGGTGTCGAGGCGGTCCCCCACCACCAGGGGCCGGCGGGCGGCGGTCCGGCGGACGCACTCGGCGTGCATGGCGGGGTCGGGCTTACCGGTCACCAGCGGCGGCCGGCCGGTGACGCCGGCGACCACCCCGACCATCGCACCGTTGCCCGGCAGAGGGCCGCGGGGCGAGGGGATCGTGGCGTCGGTGTTGGTGGCGACGTGCTGCGCGCCGTTGCGGACGGCGACGACCGCCTCGGCCAGCTGCGCCCACCCGACCTCGCGCCCGTAGCCCTGCACGACCGCCGCCGGGTCGTCCTCCGCGCGCTCGACCACGGTCAGCCCGGCGGCTCGGAGCGCCGCGGCGACCCCGGGCCCCCCGACCGGCAGGACCCGCGCACCGGCCCCCAGCCGCTGGGCCACCACCGAGGCGGCCGCCTGCGAGCTGGTGATCACGTCGCCGGGAGCGGCGGGCACCCCCAGGTCGGTCAGGTGCCGGGCGACCTCCTCGGGAGGCCGCGCCGCGTTGTTGGTGACGAAGCCCAGCCGCATCCCGACCGCCCGGGCCGCGGCCAGCGCGGCAGGTACACCCGGCACCGCGTCCGGCCCGACGTACACCACGCCGTCGAGGTCCAGCAGCGCCACGTCGTAGACCGACGTGGGCGGCTCCGCGGTCCCGGCGGCCAGGGACGGGAGGGCGCAGGCGGTCACGGGGTGGCCCCCGAACGGCGGGCCCGGACACCGCGCAGGGCCCGCGAGTAGTGGGTCACGTCCGGACGCATGGCCACGGCGAGGGCGAGGTGCTCGGCGGCCAGGTCCAGGTCACCGGCCCGGCTGGCGGCCAGCCCCAGGCCGAACTGGGCGTAGTCGTCGGTGGGGTTGCGGCTGATCAGCTCGCTGAAGGTCTCGATGGCCTCGTCGTAGCGGCCGGCGTCGTACTGGGCTCGGGCCAGCGCCTCGAGCAGGCTGCGCGACCCGGGTTCGGCCTCGGCGGCGCGGGCGAGCAGGGTCGCCGCGGCCTCCGGGTCACGGTTGGCCAGCAGTCGCAGCCCGCGCTGGTACCACTCGTACACCCCGCCCTCGGGAGCCCCCGTGTCACCCACTCCTGCCCCCTCGGTCCCGGTGGTGCCTCCCGCGGGCGCCCGCGGGGGCGGGGCGGTGTGGGGTCCCGGCGCGGCCGCGGCCCCGGTTGGTCCACAACAAAAAAAAAAAAAATTCCCAAGAATATCGCGGGCAAACCCC
>NZ_JBJGYV010000020.1:0-99311 GCF_054050175.1 Geodermatophilus sp. SYSU D00697 | reverse complement strand
GGATCGGCTCCGCTCAGGCCGGGGACGGCACCGGGCCGCGGTGGACCGGTCGCGGGGCCCGCAGGGTCCCCCACCGGGACACGGGGATCGGCTCCGCTCAGGCCGGGGACGGCACCGGGCCGCGGTGCGGTCCGGAGGACCGCGGGATCACAGCACCTCGACGGCGTCGATGACCCGGTCGATGACGCCGTACAGCTCCGCGTGGGTGTTCGGGATCGAGACGTAGAGCAGCGCCGGCGCCGGACGGCCGACGTCGACCAGCAGCAGTGCCGCCCGCTCACCGGTGGCGTCGTAGCCCTCGACGTCCCAGGACAGGTCGAACTCGAACAGGTGCGCCGCCGCGCCGTCGACGGTGCGGCCCTCGTCGCGCAGGACCCGCCGCTCGTTGGGCGCCGGGTAGTAGTTGGTGCGCACGCTGTCGGCGACCTGGGCGAGCGTCGACTGCAGGCTCCCCGGCCCGGCGTAGCCGAACTGCTCGACCAGCGGGCCGGAGGTGCACTGGGCGATGAAGGTGCCGCCGTCGGGCGTGAGGTCCTGGGTCGTGAAGAACTGCCCGGCGACCGACGCCGTCTCGACGACCTGGCCCTGGTCGTACTCGTACCAGCCGTCGCCGAGGAAGGGGTAGGCGATGCCGGCGGCCTCGTCGACGATCCGCACCGTGCCCGGCGGGAACGTCGGACCGGCGGCCACCGGCGGGCCACCGGCCTGCTCGCCCTCGTCGGCCGCGCCGCCCGACGGGCGGCCGATGAGGAAGCCGATCAGCACGACGAGCACCACGCCGAGCACGGAGAGCCCGACGACCCACCCGGTGCGCCCGCGGCGCGGGGACGCCGGCGCGGACGGCGGGGTCGGTGGGGTGGCCGGGACCCGCACCGGCGCCTGGACGGCGACACCGGGTCCGGCGGGGGTGGTCACGTCCGACCAGGCAGCCCCGCTCCACCAGCGCACCATCCCCGGGGCGCCGTCCGGGTCGGGGTACCAGCCCGCCGGGGCGCCTCCTGCCTGCCCTCCTCCGCTCACGTCTGCACCCTAGGACCGGCGGCCGGGTGTCCCGGTCACCGACGGTCCGCCGCGTCGGCCCACCACCAGCGCAGCGTGGACAGCCCGTCGTCGCCGCCACCGCGCAGCTCGACCAGCCCCAGGGTGCCCAGGTCGTCCCACGTCCAGCGCAGCTCGGCGTCGCCGTCGGCGTCCACGGAGCAGGCGAGGCGGCCGACAGGCCGGTCCTCGTAGTCGCGCAGCCGCACCCACCCGTGGGCGTCCTCGCCGCTGCCGCACTCGAACTCGTCGTCCAGCTCCCGGAGCCCGGCGTCCTGCACGTGGGCGGCGAACGCGGCGGCCGCGCCCTCCCCGGCGAAGACGGTGTAGGTCCCGGCCGGGGCGCCGTCGTCGTCGAGGTCGCCCGCCGGGCAGCTCAGCTGCCGCAGCCGCGTCCCGGCCGGTTCCGCGACGGTGCACCGCGCGGCGTCGACCCCCTCGGGGAGGGTCAGCACGAGCAGCCGCTCGGCGGCTCGCGCCGCGTCGTCGGCGGCTCCGTCGGCCCGCCGGTCGGTCGTCACGAGCAGGCCGGCGAGGACGAGCACCGCGACGAGGGAGGCGACCGCGACCGCCCACGGGAGCCACGGCGTCCAGCGCCGGGAGCCCACGCCCACCTCGTCCACGACGGCCGGCGGGGTGGGCGGGGGCCAGGTCGTCAGGGGCGCCGCGGCGAGCTCCCGTCGGGTGACCACCCGGCCGCCGTCCCCCGCGCCGACCGCCGTGGGTGCGGCGTCCGTGCGGGGCACCGGGACGCCGCTGGACGCGAGGGCGGCACGGGCCGCGGCCGCCAGCTCACCCGCGGTCTGCCACCGCTGGGCGGGGTCCTTGGCCAGCCCGCGGAGCACGACCTCGTCGAGCGCCCGCGGCAGCCCGGGACGCAGCGAGGACGGCGCCGGCGGCGGCGCGTGCAGGTGGGCGGCCATCAGGCCCACCGGGTCGCCCCCGGCGAACGGCCGGCGCCCGGTGAGCAGCTCGAACAGCACGCAGGCCAGGGAGTAGACGTCCGCGCGGGCGTCCGGCGGCACGGCGGCGAAGCGCTCGGGGGCCATGTACTCGGTGCTGCCGACCGCGGTCCCGGTGGCGGTCAGCGCGGCGCCGGGACCGTCGTCCGCGCCCCGGGCGATGCCGAAGTCGGCGAGGTAGGCGAAGTCCTCCCCCGCCACGGACCCGGCGAGGTCCCGGCCGTCGGCGCGGGCGACCAGCAGCACGTTGGACGGCTTGACGTCGCGGTGCACCAGCCCGCCGGCGTGGGCGGCGTCCAGCGCGCGGGCGACCTGGCCGACCAGGTCGACGGCGCGCGCGGGGTCCAGCGGGCCGGCGCGGCGCAGCAGCGAGTCGAGGTCCTCCCCCTCCACCAGCCGCATGTCGAGGAACAACTGCCCGTCGATCTCCCCGTACCGGTGGATGGGGATGACGTGTGGCTCGTTGAGGCGGGCGGCGATGCGCGCCTCCCGGCGGAACCGGTCGCGGAAGCCCTCGTCCTGCGCCCACTGCGGGTGCAGCACCTTGAGCGCGACGTCCCGCTCGTGCTCGGCGTCGTGCGCGCGCAGCACCTGGCCCATGCCGCCCCGCCCGAGCACCCCGAGCACCCGGTACGGGCCGAAGCGTTCCCCGTCCGGCGGCGCGGTCACCGGGCCGGGAACTCCACGGTCGCCAGCTCGCGCCACAGGTGCGCCGCCGCCTCCGCACCGCGGTACAGCATCGGCAGCAGCACGCGCTCGTTGGGCGAGTGGATGCGGTCGGTGGGCAGGCCGGCGCCGAGGAACAGCAGCGGTGCGCCGAGGACGTCGACCAGGTCGGCCTCGGGCCCGCTGCCGCCCTCGCGGGTGAACAGCACGTCGGCAGGGTCGCGGTCGTTGGCCTGCCCGATGGCGGCCAGCAGGGCGGCCATGGCCGGGGAGTCCAGGTCGCTGGCGCAGGGGGAGACCCCGCCGGCCGGGACGTGCACGTCGGCCTCGATGCCCTCGGGCGTGTTGGCCGCGACCCAGGCGCGGACCTGCTCGGCGAGGTCGGCGGGGCGCTGGTCGGCGACCAGCCGGAAGGTGATCTTGGCGTGCGCCGCCGCCGGGATGATCGTCTTGTGACCGGGGCCGGTGTAGCCGCCCCACATGCCGTTGACCTCGGCGGTCGGCCGCGCGCCGATCCGCTCGAGCGTGCTGAACCCCTCCTCGCCGGCGGCCACGCGGGAGGCCGCCGGGCCGGCCAGCCACGCCTCCTCGTCGAAGGGCACCCGGGCCATGAGCTCGCGCTCGCGATCGGTCAGCGGCCGCACCCGGTCGTAGAAGCCGGGCAGGGTGACCCGGCCCCGCTCGTCGTGCAGGCTGGCGATCAGCGTCGCCATGGCGTGCAGCGGGTTGGGGACCCCGCCGCCGAACGAGCCGGAGTGCAGGTCGACCGCGGGACCCCGCAGCGTGACCTCGGCGTCGGCCAGCCCGCGCATCGCCACGACGGCGCTCGGGACGTCGGGGGCGGCCATGCCGGTGTCGCTCACCACCACGACGTCGCAGGCCAGCCGGTCGGCCCGCGCGCGGAGCAGGTCGGCGAAGTGCGGGGAACCGGACTCCTCCTCGCCCTCGACCAGCAGCTTCACGGTGACCGCGGGCGTCTGGCGGCCGGTGGCGGCCAGGTGTGCCCGGATGCCCACCAGGTGCATCGCGACGTTGCCCTTGTCGTCGATGGCGCCGCGGGCGTGCAGCTCCGGCCCGTCCGGGCCCTCCACGCGGGTCGGCTCGAACGGCGGGTGCTCCCACAGCTCCAGCGGGTCGACCGGCTGGACGTCGTGGTGGCCGTAGACCAGGGCCACCGGGGCGCCCTCGTCCGCGGAGGGCCACTCGGCGAACACCGCCGGGGCGCCCGGGGTCGGCCAGATCTCCACCGTGGGGAAGCCCGTGCGGCGCAACGCCTCGGCCAGCCACTCGGCGCTGGCGGCGACGCTGGGCGCGTGCGCGGGGTCGGCGGAGATCGACGGGATCCGCAACCAGGCGTCGAGGTCGGTGTGCAGGTCGTCGAGGTGCGCGGTCACGTAGTCGCGTTCGGGGCTGCCCACGACGTCCGACCGTAGCGGCGGGCGCGCGGGACGCCGTCCCCGGCTAGCGTCGGCGGCATGCCCGGAGCCCTGCTGCAGGTGGACGTCGGCGACCTCACCTTCGACGTCCGGGCCGACGGACCCGACGACGGCCGCCCGGTGGTGCTGCTGCACGGCTTCCCGGAGACGTCGGGGTCCTGGGCGGCGGTGACCCCGCTGCTCACCGAGGCGGGGCTGCGGACCTACGCCGTCGACCAGCTCGGCTACTCCCCCGGCGCCCGCCCGGCGGAGGTGGAGGCGTACGCGCTGACGAACCTGGCTCAGGTCACCGCCGACCTGATGACCGCGATGGACGTCCCGCGGGCCGACGTCGTGGGTCACGACTGGGGCGCCAACGTGGCGTGGGCGCTCGCGGCCTGGCACCCCGACCGGGTGCGCTCGCTGACCGCCGTGTCCGTGCCGCACCCGGGCGCGTTCACCGCCGCGTGGCGCTCGGACCCCGAGCAGCAGGAGCGCTCGGCCTACATCCGGCTGTTCTGGCAGCAGGGCAAGGCCGAGGAGGTGCTGCTGGCCGACGGCGCCCGGCGGCTGCGGCGGATGTTCGGCGACGCCGTCCCCGCGGAGGCCGTCGACGAGTACGTGGCGGTGCTGTCGGCGCCGGGGGCGCTGACCGCCGCGCTCAACTGGTACCGGGCGATGAGCTCGAGCACGCCGGTGGACCGGGTGGACGTGCCGACCACGTACGTGTGGAGCGACGGCGACGTGGCGGTCGGCCGTACCGCCGCCGAGGGCTGCGCCGAGCAGGTCACCGGCGACTACCGGTTCGTGGAGCTGGCCGGGGTCAGCCACTGGATCCCCGAACAGGCCCCGGAGGCGCTGGCCACCGCGATCCTGGATCGCACCGCGTCGTCGTGAGTGTGCGGCTCCGCGTCCCCACGGACGAGGACGCCACACCCCTGACGCGATGACGGTGCCGTGGGCGTCGTTCTCCCGCTCCTGGGGCACTGCGGGCCCCCGGGAGCGCGAGGACGACCCCCGGAGTGGGCCCGCCGCCGCCCGCTCACGTGGTCAGCGGGCGGTGCCGGACACCAGGGCGAGCAGGCCGGCCTCGTCGAGCAGGTCGACCGGCCGGACGGTCACCCCGGCCGCGACGTGGTGGAACCCGGCGCTGACCCGCTCCACGGGGACGCCGGTCAGCCGCGACCAGCCCAGGCGGTAGGCGGCCAACTGGACACCGGCCGCGGCCAGCTCGGCGCCCGAGGGTGGCGGCCCGGTCTTCCAGTCGACCACCTCGTAGCCGCCGTCGGCGTCGGCGAACACCGCGTCGATCCGGCCGCGCAGGGTCAGCGGGCCCAGCGGCGTCTCGAACGGCACCTCGACCTCGACCGGCTGCCGGTCGGCCCACTCGCTGGCCAGGAACGCCGCCTGCAGCTCGGCCAGCGCGCTGTCGGGGGCGGCGAACTCGTCACCGGAGCCGGGCAGGTCGTCGAGGTCGACCAGGCGGGCGGCGCCGAACCGCTCCTCGAGCCAGGCGTGGAACGCCGTCCCCCGCCGGGCCAGCGGCGCGGGTGCTGCCGGCATCGGCCGGCGCAGCCGGCGGGCCAGCTCCGCCGGGTCGCGGCGCAGGGTCACCAGCGCCGACACCGACAGGTGCGAGGGCAGCGGGACGTCGACGGTGGGGCTCGCGGCCACCGCGCGCTCGCGCAGCAGCAGGTCGGCGTCGCGCACCCACTGGTCGACCAGCGGGTCGGGGTCACCGAGCCGGGTGTCGGGGTCCAGCGGGTGCGGCGCCGACCCGGTGACCAGCTCGGCGGCGGCGGCCAGCGCGCGGCGCCGTCCCGGTGCCAGGGGGTCGGCCGGCCACACGCCGACCGGCCACTCGGCCAGCGCCGGGTTCTCCGCGCCCTCCTCGGGGGCCTCCGCCCACTGCACGACGGTGCCCGCGCCGGCCTCGCAGGCCTCGCGGACGGTGTGCAGCAGGGACGACGGCCCGCACGGGTTGACCCCGTCGCGCCACCAGCTGCCCGAGCAGAGCAGCAGGTGGCGGGCGCGGGTGACGGCGACGTAGCCGAGCCGGATCTCCTCGCCGGTGCCGAACTCCTTCCAGTCCTCGACGTAGCGCTCGAGCGCCTGCTTGACCGCCGCCTGGTCGCCTGAGCCGGGCACTGGCAGGCGCAGCCGGGGCAGCTCCTCGCGGTCGACGGTGCGCAGGTCGACCGGCACTGCGCCGGGGTCCTTGATCCAGGAGTCACTGGCGCCGGGCTTGGCGGGGAACTGGTCGACGGTCATGCCGGGCACGGCGACGACGTCCCACTCCAGGCCCTTGGCCGAGTGCCCGGTCAGCAGCTGCACCGCCTCGGGGTTGACCGCCACCTCGCCCGGTTCCAGCCCCCGTTCCCGCTCCTCGGCGTCCCGGAGGTACCCGAGGAAGGCCGGCAGGGAGGGCAGCTCGGCCAGCTCGGTGAACTGCGCCGCCACGGTGTGCAGGGCGTCGAGGTGGGCGCGGGCGCCGGCCGGGCTGACCTCCGGGGCGCTGGCCAGCTCGGTCTCCAGGCCGAGGGTGCGGGCCACCTCGTCGACCAGGTCGGGCAGCGACTCGCCCAGCCGGGTGCGCAGCTGGCCGAGCTCCGCGCCCAGCCGCCGCAGCCGCCGGTACCCCTCGGCGGAGTAGTCCTCCGGGTCGCCGAGGTCGTCGAGCGCCTCGACGATGCTGCCCCGCTCCTGCGGCGGCTCGGGCGTGCCGGGCTCGGGCGTCTCGCGGTGCGGCCGCCGGGAGTGCACCAGGGTCCGGGCCCGGGCCTCCAGTACGGCGAGGTCGCGCGGGCCGATCCGCCACCGGGCGCCGGTGAGCAGCCGCCCGAGCGCGTCCCCGGCGGTGGGGTCGACGAGGACGGTGAGGGTGGCGACGACGTCGGAGACCTCGGGGACCTCGAGCAGTCCACCCAGGCCCACGACCTCCACGGGCAGGCCCCGCTCGCGCAGTGCGGCAGCGATCCCCGGCAGCTGCTTGCGGGTCCGGGCCAGGACGGCGACCGTCGGGGGGCGCCCGTCGGCGCGGCGGGTCACCACCGGGTCGGTGCCGTGCCAGCAGGCGGCGAGCCGGTCGGCCAGCGCCGCGGTCTCCTCCGCGACGGTGTCGTAGAGGCCCACGGTCACCGCGCCGCGGCCGGCCGTGGGCGCGGGCGCGAGGTCGGGCAGCGGCACCTCTGGCGGCGGCAGCATCGCCGACACCGCGTTGGCGACGGCGAGCACGGTCTCGTCGTTGCGCCAACTGGTGGCCAGGGTCAGCCGCTCGGCACCCCGCCCGCGGACCCCCGGGAAGGTGCGGGCGAAGCGCTCGATGGTGCCCGCCGAGGCGCCGCGCCAGCCGTAGATCGACTGACGGGGGTCCCCGACGGCGAGCACGGGGTGGCCGGTCTCCCGGCCGAAGAGCGCCTCCAGCATCCGCAGCTGGCCGACGCTGGTGTCCTGGTACTCGTCGAGCAGCACGACCTTCCAGCGCGCCCGCTCGCGGCGGCCGACCTCCGGCGCGGAGACGGCGATGCGGGCGGCGGAGGCGACCTGGTCGGCGTAGTCGATCGACCCCATGGCCCGCTTGCGGGCCTCGAACGCCTCCACCAGCGGCAGCAACGCGACCCTCGCCCGTTGCCGGGCGAGCAGCTCCTGGACCTCCTTGTACGGCCCCTTCTTCCGCGGGGCGTCCGGGTAGCCGGCGACCTGCGCCTCCAGCCGGGCGGTCCAGGCGCGCAGGGCGGCGGGCGTCACGTCGTGCTCGCCCATCTCCGCGGCCAGGGCCAGCACGTCCTCCACCGTGGTGAGCAGGGAGAGCTGCACGTCCTCCATGTCGCCGGTGTAGGCGGCGACCACCTGGGCGGCCTGCCCCCAGCACATGGCGGGGCCGAGGACCCCGGCGCCGGGCTCCACGCCGATCCGCAGGCCGTGCTCGGCGACCAGGGACGCGGCGTAGCCGTGGTAGGTGGCGACGGTCGGCTGGGCGATGTCCAGCCGCTGCTCGAGGTCGGCCTCGGTGTCCGGGTGGCGGGCCAGGGCACCCAGCCGCATGCGGATGCGCTCGCCGAGCTCGCTGGCGGCCTTGCGGGTGAAGGTGAGGCCGAGGATCGCCTCGGGCTCGACGACCCGGTTGGCGACCAGCCAGGAGACCCGGGCGGCCATCGTCTCGGTCTTGCCCGACCCGGCGCCGGCGACCACCACGAGCGGCCGGTCGGCCGGTGCGGCGACGACGCGGGCCTGCTCCGGCGACGGCGCGTAGGCCAGCCCGCAGCGCGCGGCGACCTCGGCCGGGGTGAGCTGCCGCCGGGGCTGCGGCTCCGGGTCGGCGTCGACGCCGAACAGGTCGTCGAAGGACAGCTGCTCCGACGTCATGCGGAGGTCCCCGCGGGGACGGCGAGCGCCGACGCAGCGCTCCCGCCAGGTCGGCTCACGCGGTCACCTGCCGGCCGCGCTCGTGCATCGGGCAACTGCGGCGGGCGGGGCAGCGCTGGCAGTGCGCGCCGGTGCGCACCTCGAAGACGCCCGCGCCCATGCCCTCGCCGACGGCGGTGACGAGCTCGCCGGCGGGGGTCTGCTCCACCGGGACGTCGGTGGGCAGCGGTTCCTGGTGCTGCTCCTTGGCCTTGGCACCGGTGCCGACCTGGAGCAGCGCGGCGCCGCCGGGGGCGGTGCCGTGGGCCCCGAAGGCGCCGGCGGCGACAGCCACCTGGTAGGCGGCCAGCTGCCCGTGCTCCTCGACGTTCTTCGCCGCCGTCTTGCCCGTCTTGAGGTCGACGACCACCAGCCGGCCCTCGGCGTCGCGCTCGAGCCGGTCGACCTGCCCGCGCAGCCGCGCCCGGCCGACGACGACGTCGAAGTCCTCCTCGGCGGCGACCAGCTCGCGCCGGTTGGCCGCGTGCCAGCGCAGGAACCGGTCGAGCATCTGCTGGGCCGTGGCGCGCTGGCGCTGGTCGGACCACCCGGGGCCGAGGTCGAGCGTGTCGAGCTCGGCGGCCAGGGCGTCCGGCGCCTCGGCCGGCGGCAGCCCCTCGGCGACCCGCTGGGCGACGGCGTGCACCGCCGAGCCGACGGTGCGGGTGGCGTCCGGCGAGGCTTCGGCCCCCACCGCGCCGAGCACCCAGCGCAGCGGGCAGCGCTGGAAGGTCTCGATCGCGGAGGGCCGCACGCGGACGGTCGCCTCGGCCGGCACCAGCGGCGCGTCATCGGACAGCGGCGAGAGCCCCCACCACTGCGCGGGGGCTGCGCCGGGCACGCCCTCCTCGGCCAGCCGGCGCAGCACCGCCGCGGCGGCCGACCGGCGGGCGGCGGGGGTGTGCGGGTCGGTCACCGCCCGGCGCAGGTCGGCGACGAGCGCGGGCAGGGTCAGGGAGCGGGGCAGGTCGGTGAGCGGGCGGCCGTCGTCCGGCGGCGGGGCGACCAGGTCGAGGAAGCGGGAGGCGGTCGCACCGGCCTCGGCGCCGTCGAGCGCGCCCTGCACGGCGGTCACCACCAGCCGGCGCCGGGCCCGCGTGCAGGCGACGTAGAACAACCGCCGCTCCTCGGCCAGGGCGAGCGTCCGGCGGTCGACCCGGGCGCCGTCCACCCCCGCGGCGCGCTCGACGAGCTCCTCGGTGCCGAGCAGCGAGAGGCGCTCGCGCAGGTCGGGCCAGACGCCCTCCTGCACGCCGGCGACGCAGACGAGGTCCCACTCCAGGCCCTTCGAGGCGTGCGCCGTGAGCAGCCGGACCGTCTCGTCGTTGGCGGCGCGGGCCGCGCCGGTGTCGCCCGGCAGCTCCTGGGCGGCGAGGTGGTCGACGAAGGCGCGGACGTCGGCCGAGGGCAGCCGGTCGACGAAGCCCGCGGCGGCGTCGAAGAGGGCCACCACGGCGTCGAGGTCGCGGTCGGCCACCGCCCCCGCGGCTCCGCCGGCGGCACTGGTCCGCGCCCAGCGGCCGGCCAGCCCACTGCGCTGCCACATCGCCCACAGCACGTCCTCGGCGCTGCCGTCGGCGGCCAGCGCCACCCGTCCCGCGGCGAGGACGCCGGCGACCCGGTGCGCGGGGCGGGCCACGTGCTCGGGCAGCGATTCGAGCAGCAGCTCGTCGCTCACGGCGGTGGCCAGCGGCGCACCCCGCTCGGCGGCGTCGACGCCCTGCTGGGCCAGCGCGATGCGGACCGCGCGGCGCAGCCGGCGCAGGTCCAGCACCGTCGCCCCGCCCAGCGGCGAGGCCAGCAGCGCCTCGGCCGCGGGCTCGTCGAGGCCGGGAGGCGTCCCGTCGGAGCCGGGCAGCAACGCGTCGAGCGCGCCGAGGAACGGGGCGACCGCAGGCTGGGCGGCCAGCGGCAGGTCGTCGGCGGAGATGGCCGAGGGGACGCCGGCCGACGTCAGCGCCCGCCGCAGCGGGCCGAGCGCCACCGCGGTGCGGACCACGACGGCCATCTGCGACCACGGCACGCCCTCGAGCAGGTGCGCCCGGCGCAGGACGTCGGCCACGTAGGCGGCCTCGACGGCGGCCGAGCCGAAGACGTGCACCTCCGCGGCGCCGTCGGGGGTGCCCTCTGCCGGCTGCAGCCGCCGGTGCTGGGCCGGGCCCGGCAGGCCCTCGGCCACCCTGCGGCTGATCCGCAGCAGCTCCGCCCCGGAGCGGCGGCACACCCCCAGGGACACCTGCTGGGCGCGCCGCCCGTCGGCGTGCCGGAACCGGTCCGGGAACTCGGCGATGCCCCGCGGCTCGGCACCGCGGAACGCGTAGATGGCCTGGTCGGGGTCGCCCACGGCGACCAGGTCGCCGCCTCCGCCGGCCAGCAGCTCCAGCAGCTCCACCTGCGCGGGGTCGGTGTCCTGGTACTCGTCGACGAACAGCCAGCTGGCCCGGGCGCGCTCCTGGCGCAGCAGCTCGGGGTCGGCGGCCAGCTCGGCGATCGCCTCGCGCACCAGCTCGGCCGGGTCGAAGCCCGCGGCGTCACCCCGGCCGGCGGTGGCGAACGCCGTCACGGCCTCGTACTGCTCGGCGAACGCGGCGGCGTGCACCCAGGCCTCGTGCCCGAGCTCGCGGCCCCAGGCGGCCAGCCGGTCGGACCCGATGCCGCGCTCGGTGGCCCGCAGCAGGAGCTCGCGCAGCTCGGTGCGGAACCCGGCCGTGGCCAGGGCCGGGGCGAGGGACGCCGGCCAGCGGACCGCCCCCTGCTCCTCGACGTCACCGCGCAGCAGCTGCGCGAGGACGGCGTCCTGTTCTGCCGCGGTGAGCAGCCGGGGCGGGAGGTCGCCGCGCAGCAGGGCCGCCCGGCGCAGGACCCCGTAGGCGTAGGAGTGGAAGGTGCGGGCCAGTGGCTCCCGGATGGTGCGCGCCACCCGGGCGGTGATGCGGGTCCGCAGCTCGGCGGCGGCCTTGCGGCTGAAGGTGAGGACGAGGACCTGCTCGGGGTCCACACCGCGGTCGATCCGGGCGGCGACGGCCTCGACGATCGTCGTCGTCTTGCCGGTGCCCGGGCCGGCGAGCACCAGCAGCGGCCCGCCGGGGTGGTCGACGACCGCCTGCTGCGTGGGGTCGAGCCGGGGCGGCGCCACCGGTGCCGGGTCGCTCTGCACGAGCCGGTAGACCGGCGCACCCTCTGCCCCCCGCAGTGCCACCACCCTTCGATGACACCACGGGCGGCCGACAGGTCCGGAACCGGTGTGGCTGGTGAGGTGGGAGTCAGGGCCAGCCGACGGCGGCGAGGTCGACCCGGCCGTCGCGCACGGGCACGCCCTCGGTGGCGAGCAGTTCCAGCTGCCGCACCCGGACCGGCTCGGCGACCGACCCGTCGGCGCGCACCACCCGGTACCACGGCACCGCGCCCCCGCCCTGCGACAGCGCCCGGGCCACCCGCCGCGGCCCGACCCCGACCAGCCGTCCGATGGCGCCGTAGGTGCTCACCCTGCCCGGCGGGATCTGCTCGACGGCGTCGAACACCGCCTCGTCGACGTCCTCCGGGGGCGCGGAGGCGCCCGGGGACGGGCGTCCTCCGGGCGGCTCCGGCGGGGTCACAGCTGGTAGTTGCTGTTCTGCGTCCACCAGGTGTACAGCGCCGCGAGGTCGGCCTGCGTCGTACCGGGTGCACTGACCAGGCCCTCGACCAACGCGTCGTCGTCGGTCCAGACGATGTTCACCACGCCGTCCTCGGCGCTGATCCAGCACGCGGCCAGACCGGAGTTGTCCTCGAACGTCCAGCGCTGGATCCCGGGAGCGGTGCTGCAGTCCTGACCCTCCGGCTGCTCGGCCACGCCGAGGTCGGAGACGTCGTTGAAGAAGACCGTCTCCAGCGTCTGCTGGTCCTCGTACTGCCAGAAGGCGCCGGCCGCCGCGCCGGGCTGGGTGGCGCTCGCCCCGCACGTGGCGTGTGCGATGTCGCCGTCGGTGCCCGGTGCTTCCTCGGTGCAGCCGGTCATGTCCGCCGGGAGGATCGCGAGGAGGTCGCCCCCCGCCGGGACCGGCGCGGTGGACGACGAACTGCTCGGCGAGGACCGGGAGGTCGACGAGCCGCTCGACGCGGAGGTGGTCGCGGAACTCGTGCCCTCGGCAACCGGCGCCGGGTCGTCGTCCTGACGGAGGCTGAGGAAGAGGATGGCGCCGATGGCGATGACCGCCACGAGCCCGGCGACCAGGCCGATGACCAGGCCGCGACCGCCCTTGCCCTGCCCCGGCTGACCGGGCTGCCCGTAGGGCCCCGGCGGCCCGTACGGACCCGGCTGCCCGTACGCACCCGGCGGCCCGTACGGACCCGGCGGCCCGGGCTGACCGTAGGGCCCCGGCTGCCCGTACGGACCCGGCTGCCGGTACGGACCCGGCTGCCCGTAGGGCCCCGGCTGCCCGGGCTGACCGTAGGGCCCCGGCTGCCCGTGAGGGCCCGGCTGCCCGGGCTGACCGTAGGGGCCGCCGCCCTGCGGCGCGCCACCCTGCCCACCGGGACCACCCGGGGGCTGACCCCAGCCTCCCTGTCCGGGCTGCTCGGGACCGGGCGGGCCGTAGGGACCCTGACCCGGTGGCGGCGTGCTCATGCGGGGACCTCCTGCTGGTTGGAGAGCGCCCGCAGCTTAGAGGTCGCCGATCCCGGGAGAGGGCCGTTCCGCCCCTCCGTGGGTCACCCCCTCCGGCCGTACCGCGCCAACAGCCGGGTCTGCGGATCGGCGGTGGCCGGCACGTCCAGCGGCGGGTCGATCAGCCCGGGGACGCCGTCCTCGGGCAGCCGGTCGGCGACCACGAGGCCGGCGGTGACCAGCACCGGGTCGAGCTCGGTGTCCCCGCCGGTGGCCCGGGCGAGGTCCCACGAGTGGACCGTCAGGTCGGCGGTCATCTCCTCGATGTAGTGCGCGGCGAGCAGGGGCCCGCGGGCCAGGTGCACCGTGCGCAGCAGCGCGTGGTCCTCGGCGAAGGCGGCCAGGGCGGCATCGGCGGCGCTCTCCCAGCCGGTGAGCGGGTCGTCGCCGAGGAGGTCCGGCGTCTCGTCGGGGAACCGGCCGTCAATCAGGTCGAACGGCTCACCGGCGAGCAGCGGCGGTGCCCACAGCGCCTCGTCCACCAGGTGGGCCACGAGGTCGGCGACCGTCCACCCGGGCAGGGACGGGTCCTCCCACTGCCCCGGCCCCACCGCGTCGACCCGGTCGGTGAACGAGGCCTGTGCCCGCTGGAAGAGCTCGATCAGTTCCGACGGCGAGATCTCTGACACGAGGTCAGTAGACAGCGCGAGGGCCCGGGCCGCTCCCTCGAGGAGCGACCCGGGCCCTCGTGACCTACCGGAACGGCCACCTGGCGAGGGGCTGGAACGGCCTCGTCCCAGGACCCGCGGCGCGCGAAGCGCGTCGTGGGGAGGGACGAGGTCCTTTCAGTAGGTGGGCAGCGTCTTGTCGATCCGCGTCGCCCACGCCGTCACGCCGCCCTGGACGTGCACGGCGTCGGAGAAGCCGGCGTTCTTCAGCGCCGCGAGCACCTCGGCGGAGCGGACACCGGTCTTGCAGTGCAGCACGATCGGCTTGTCCTGCGGCAGCTCGGACAGGGCCCGCCCGGAGAGGATCTCGTCCTTGGGCAGCAGCTTGGCGCCCGGGATCGAGACGATCTCGTACTCGTTGGGCTCACGGACGTCGATCAGCTGGAAGTCCTTGCCGGCGTCCATCATGTCCTTGAGCTCGTCGACGGTGATCGTCGAGCCGGCGGCCGCCTCCTGGGCCTCGACCGACACGACACCGCAGAAGGTCTCGTAGTCGATGAGCCCGGTGATCGGCTCGGCCTCCGGGTCCTTGCGGACCTTGATGGTCCGGAAGGTCATCTCCAGGGCGTCGTAGACCATGAGCCGGCCGAGCAGCGTCTCGCCGATGCCGGTGATCAGCTTGACCGCCTCGGTCGCCTGGATCGCGCCGATGGTCGCGCACAGGACGCCGAGCACGCCGCCCTCGGCGCAGCTGGGGACCATGCCGGGCGGCGGCGGCACCGGGTACAGGTCGCGGTAGTTGGGCCCGTGCTCGTTCCAGAAGACCGAGACCTGGCCGTCGAAGCGGTAGATCGAGCCCCACACGTACGGCTTGTTCAGCAGCACGCAGGCGTCGTTGACCAGGTAACGCGTGGCGAAGTTGTCGGTGCCGTCGACGATGAGGTCGTACTGGCTGAAGATCTCCATCACGTTGTCGCTGTCCAGCCGCGTCTCGTGCAGCCGGACGTCGATCAGCGGGTTGATCTCCTTGATCGAGTCCCGCGCGCTCTCGGCCTTGGACCGGCCCACGTCGGACTGGCCGTGGATGATCTGCCGCTGCAGGTTGGACTCGTCGACGACGTCGAACTCGACGATGCCGAGCGTGCCGACACCGGCCGCGGCCAGGTACATCAGCACCGGCGAGCCGAGACCGCCGGCGCCCACGGCGAGCACCTTGGCGTTCTTCAGCCGCTTCTGACCGTCCATGCCGACGTCGGGGATGATCAGGTGCCGGCTGTACCGGCGGACCTCGTCGATCGAGAGGTCGGCGGCGGGCTCCACCAGGGGTGGCAGGGACACGGGTTGCTCCTCAGTTCCTCGACAGCGACCCGCGGGGGGCCGGAGTTCGTCGGGACAACAGCCTGACACGCGGGGCTGTTCCCACCCGCGGGTGGCGGTGTCGGCCGGAGCGCCTCCTCCCCCACCGGAGCGCGTCCTCCCCCACCGTCCACCGTGCCGGACGACGCGCCGGGATCAGGTCACCTGATCCCGGCGGAGGTCACGGGTGGGGCCAGGCGTTCTTCGCGCAGCCCTGCAACCCGAGGGTCTGCTGCTGCATGACCGGCGCGAGCTGCCCCCGGCCGGGGCACTGCTGGTGGCCGTTGCCCAGCGCGTGGCCGACCTCGTGGTTGACGACGTACTGGCGGTAGGTCGCGACGTCGCCCTGGTAGTCCGGGACGGCGGTCTCCCACCGGGCCAGGTTGATCACCGCGCGGTCCCCGTAGCGGCAGGAGGTGTAGCCACCGGTGCCCACGCCGGGGCAGTAGACCTCCATGTTGCCGGGACTGATCAGCGTCACCTTGAAGTCGTAGGCGCGGGCCGCGGCCTCCTCCGGCCCGACCCGCTGGAACGACATCCGGCCGCCGGCGCCCCACGAGCGGGGGTCGCCGAGGGTCGCCTCGACCGCGGCGGCGAACGCCGCGCCGTCCACCCCGATCCCGTCCTCGACCTCGACAACGAACCGCTCCAGCGGCCCGGTGCCGTAGACCCGTGAGGTCCCGGGGACCACGGTGACCGTGCCCGCCCCCTTCTGCACGAAGCCGGTCGAGGGTGCCGCCGCTCCGGTCGGGCCGACGTCACCCTCGGCCTGTCCGGTTCCTGCGGAGGGCCCTGCCTCCGACGACAGCCCGGCCGGCTGCGACGGCTCGGCTCCCTCCGACGGCTCGGCGACCGCCTGGGGTGCGGCTTGCCCGGAGGGGGCGACGGGTGCGGAGGACGCCGCCGACCCGGCGGGCTGCGACGTCGTCCCGGTGACCGCCAGGTCGGCGAGGACCAGCACGGTGGCGACGGTCAGCAGCGGGATCGCGTAGGCCCGCCAGCCCCACCGGCCCATGAACCGGCGCAGCCGGCCGCGCCGCCGGGCGGACGGGGGCGGACGGCGGTCCGCCGACTCCCGGGGGGGTCGCGGCGAGTTCCCCCGAGCGGGCCGCGGCCGGCCCTCGACGCCAGCGCGCACGACCCGGGGCTCGCGACCGCGGGCGCCCGGAGGGACGATCCGGTCGCCACCGCGGCCGGGCGGGGGCGTGATCCGGTCGCCACCGCGGCCGGTCGGGGGCGGGATCCGGTCGCCACCGCGGCCGGTCGGGGGCGGGATCCGGTCGACACCGCGGCCGGGCGGGGGCGGTCGGCGGGGCAGGCCCCGCGGCGGCTCGCCCGCGGAGGGGCGGGGCGCGGCGGACGGCGGGAACGGGGGTCCGGGACGCCGGTCCGGCCCGCGGCCGGGAGGGGCGTCCGCGGGGCTCACCCGGTCAGGTTCTCACGAGCGAGGGGCCTCCGTGGAGAGCTTCCGGTCACGGCGCGTACCGGACCGAGCCGTCTCGGTGACGGCCCTCAGCAGGCTCGCGCGTCGGGGAGGGAAGCGGCGGCGTCCTCGGCGGCGTCCTCGGCGGCGTCCTCGGCAAGGGCCAGGACAGCCCGGGCGGTCGGCTCGGCCGCCTCCATCATCGCCACGTGGCCGACCCCCTCCAGCAGGAGCAGACGCCCGTCGGGGACGGCGCCGGCGAGTCGCGGCGCGAGCGCGGGGTCGACCAGCCGGTCGCGGTCACCCCACACCACGAGCGTCGGCGGGCGCAGCGACCGGGCCATGCGCCAGGCGTTGGCCGCCCCGACCCGCAGGTAGGAGGTGATCAACCCGCGCATGCTCCGGGTCAGCGCCCGCACGGCCCACGGCTGCTCGGCGCGCTCGCGCATCTCCGCCAGAGCCTGCTGCAGCCGCACCCGGGGCACCCGGGAGGGGTCGCCGAAGCACATCTGCACCATCCCGCGGACCTGCTGCTCGGGGGTCACCCCGGCCAGCCGCCGTTCGGCGATCGACGGGACGCCGGGGAGGAGGAGCAGCAGCAGGGTGCGGCTGAACGCCGCCGGCACCCGGTACACCGGCATCGCCGGGGACACCAGCGTGAGCGTGGCGACCAGGTCCGGCCGGCGGGCGGCCACGATGAGCGACACGAGCCCGCCCAGGGAGTTGCCCAGCAGGTGCACCGGACGGCCCTGCGCCTCCCCCGGCTCGGCGGCGATCCGCTCCAGCACGTCGACGACGGCCTGCACGTGCCCCCGGATGGAGTAGGAGCTGCGCGACGGCGGGTGCGACCGGCCGAACCCGGGCAGGTCCAGCGCCCAGCCGTCGAACCGCACGGCCAGGAGCGCGGCCAGGTCGGTCCAGTTCGTCGAGGCCCCGCCCAGGCCGTGCACGTACAGCGCGCGCTCCCGGGGGGCGCCGTCCCGGGGACCGTCGGCCGGCCCCGCCCACGGTGTCCGCCGGACGAAGACCTCGCCGCCGCGCACCGACACCGGCTCCCCCGGCCACGGCGCCGGCAACGCTCCGGGATGGGGCAGCCGGGCGGTGGACAGGCGTGCGGGCGGGGCCGAGGTCGGGTCGGGGCGGGACGAGGTCACCCGCCGACGGTAGGTCAGCACCACGGGCGGCGCGTCCACCGGTGACCCGCCGGTAACATCCGGGCGTCATGTCACTGCCTCGACCTGCACCTGAGCCCGTCCGCCGCTCGTCCCGCCTGCCGCGGGGTGCCCGGCGGCTGCAGCTGTTGCAGGCGGCGCAGGAGGTGTTCGTCGCGCAGGGCTACCACGCCGCCGCGATGGACGACATCGCCGACCGGGCGGGCGTCAGCAAGCCCGTCCTGTACCAGCACTTCCCGGGCAAGCGGGAGCTGTACCTGGCCCTGCTGGAGCAGCAGGTCACCTCCCTGACCGACCGGGTGCGCGAGGCGATGGAGGGCACCGACGACAACCGCACCCGCGTGAACGGCGCCGTCGGGGCGTACTTCGACTTCGTCAACGCCGAGGGTGCGGCCTTCCGGCTGGTCTTCGAGTCCGACCTGCGCAACGACGACGAGGTCCGGGGGCTGGCCGACCGCGGGCACCGGGCGTGTGTCGAGGCGATCGCCGAGGTCATCGAGGCCGACACCGGCCTGGACCGGGAGCGCTCGTTGCTGCTCGCCTCCGGGATGACCGGCCTGGCCGAGACCAGCGCCCGCTGGTGGCTGCCGCGCAAGGGCACGGTGTCCCGCGACGAGGCGGTGTCGCTGATGACCGCGCTGTCGTGGCGCGGCATCTCCGGGTGGCCACGTCTGGAGGGCGACCCCGGCGCGCACTGAGCGCGACCGACCGTTCGCTGTCGGCGCAGCTGCGCCGCAGGTCGGGGGATGTCGGCTGCACTAGCGTGGTGCGCAGCCGCGCAACTCGAGGAGGCATCCCCCGTGGAAGTCAAGATCGGTGTCCAACACTCCCCCCGGGAGCTGGTCATCGACAGCCCCAGCACCCCCGACGAGATCGCAGCCGAGGTGGCCAAGGCCATGTCCGGCGCCACCAAGGACGGCCTGCTGACGCTGGTCGACGACCGTGGCCGGCGGATCCTGGTGCCGGTCGACCGGATCGCCTACGTGGAGATCGCCCAGGCCGACCAGCGCCGCGTCGGCTTCATCGCCGGCAGCTGACACCGGGCCCGACGGGGCGTCCCTCACGAACGTGGGGGGCGCCCCGTCGCCGTCTCCCAGGACACCTGGAGCCCGCGCGCAACGGAGGTCGCCCTGCGAGGCGTCCCGCTGAGCGGAGGCCGGAGGCCACCGCGAGGAGGGGCGGGACAGCTGCAGACCGGGGACGACACCTGGCCGCGGTGCGGTCCGGCGGACCGCCACGTCATCGCGGTGTCGGCCGGAGGCCGCCGATCAGGGATTGAGCCCGAGGGTGCGCATCCGCTCGGTGTGCGCGGCGGTGATCCGCTCGATCAGCCGCCCGATCCCGGCCAGGTCGCCGGTGCCCTCCATGATCAGCCGCGCCAGCTGGTCGCGTTCGGCGATGACCGCCTGTGACTGGGTGATCGCCTCCCCCACGAGCCGCCGTCCCCACAGCGCCAGCCGGCCGGCGACGGTCCGGCGGGCGGCGATGGCCGCCCGGACCTCGCGGACGGCGAAGTCCGCGTGCCCGGTGTCGGCGAGCACGTCGAGGATCAGCGCGCGGTCCGGGTCGGGCAGGAACGCGGCGATCTCCCGGTAGAAGTCGGCGGCCAGCCCGTCGCCGACGTAGGCCTTGACCAGGCCCTCCAGCCAGGTCCGCGGACGGGTGCTCTCGTGGAAGGCGTCGAGCGCGGCGACGAACGGCGCCATCGCCGCGGCCGGGTCGGCACCGAGCTCGGTGAGGCGGGCGGTGAGCCGGCCGTGGTGGCCGATCTCCGCGGCGGCCATCTGCGCCAGCGCGGCCCGGCCGGACAGCGTGGGCGCCAGCCGAGCGTCCTCGGCGAGCCGGTCGAAGGCGGTCAGCTCCGCGTAGGCCAGGACCCCCAGCAGGTCGACGACGGCGCGCGGGTCGACCGCGGTCACGGGCGGCTCCTGTGCTCGGTGGAAGGGGGCACGCGTGCCCCGGACGGGTGACCCCCGAGACTCCCGGGCAGCGCGGCGCGGAGAGGCTAACCGCTGCGCACGCTACGATGGGAATCGGCGAGCCGCTCGGTTCGCTTGTGTATCTGTGCGCTGACGACCGCTGGACGACGCCCTCCGGGGCTGTCTCCCGGGCCGATCCGACGCCCGGTCTGCTGGCCGCGTCGGCGCTGGAACTGATCCCGCGACAACCGACCGGGACAGGCGCGACGCGGCCTCCCGCCGCCGCGGCCGGTCCCCCAGCGAACCAGAGGCGAGAGCACTGACCTCCATCGACAACACCCTCCCCACCACGCCCGACACCGAGCGCGCCGAGACCGGCGCACCGGCGCCCGAGGCCCTCGAGCAGGCCGCCGAGGAGCTCGGCGGCGCCCCCGTGGCCGACGACGCGCCGCTGTTCAGCGACTTCGACGTCCACCCCGACGTGGTCGCGGCGCTGGCCGAGGTGGGCATCACCCGCACGTTCGCCATCCAGGAGCTCACGCTCCCGCTGGCGCTGGCCGGCAACGACCTCATCGGCCAGGCGCGCACCGGCACCGGCAAGACGCTCGGCTTCGGCGTCCCACTGCTGCAGCGCGTCGTCCCCGCGGCCGAGGGCGGCGACGGCGTCCCGCAGGCGCTGGTCGTCGTCCCCACCCGTGAGCTGTGCGTGCAGGTCGCGCGCGACCTGGCCACCGCCGGCGCCAAGCGCGGCATCCGCGTGGAGGCCATCTACGGCGGCCGCGCCTACGAGCCGCAGGTCCAGGCGCTGCAGGGCGGCGTCGAGGTCGTGGTGGGCACGCCGGGCCGGCTGCTGGACCTCGCGCAGCAGGGCCACCTGATCCTCGGCAAGGTCCGCGTGCTCGTCCTGGACGAGGCCGACGAGATGCTCGACCTGGGCTTCCTGCCCGACATCGAGCGGATCCTCGGCATGGTCCCGGACAAGCGGCAGACGATGCTGTTCTCCGCGACCATGCCCGGCCCGATCGTGAACCTGGCCCGCCAGTTCATGACCCAGCCGACGCACATCCGGGCGCACGGCAACGACGAGGGCTCGACCGTCCCGCAGACGACGCAGTTCGTCTACCGCGCGCACAACCTCGACAAGCCCGAGCTGCTCGCCCGCGTGCTGCAGGCCCGCGGCCGCGGCCTGGTCATGGTGTTCTGCCGCACGAAGCGGACCGCGCAGAAGGTCGCCGACGAGCTCGTCGAGCGCGGTTTCGCCGCCGCCGCCGTGCACGGCGACCTCGGCCAGGGCGCCCGCGAGCAGGCGCTGCGCGCGTTCCGCAGCGGCAAGGTCGACGTCCTGGTCGCCACCGACGTCGCCGCCCGCGGCATCGACGTCTCCGGCGTCAGCCACGTCGTGAACTACCAGTGCCCCGAGGACGAGAAGACCTACGTGCACCGCATCGGCCGCACCGGCCGGGCCGGTCAGGCCGGCGTCGCCGTCACGCTGGTCGACTGGGACGACATCCCGCGCTGGCAGCTGATCAACAAGGCGCTCGGGCTGGACTTCGAGGAGCCCCGCGAGACCTACTCCACCTCGGCGTGGGTCTACACCGACCTCGACGTGCCCGAGGGTGCGACCGGCCGGCTGCCGCGGGCCCAGCGCACCCGCGAGGGCCTGGACGCCGAGACCCTCGAGGACCTCGGCGAGACCGGCAAGCGCACCCGCTCCGCCGGGCGGGGCCCGGCCCGTGAGGACGCCGACAAGCCGGCCGGTGGCCGGAGCAGCCGCCCGCGCCGGCGCACCCGCGGCGGTGGTGCCGCCGCGATCGCCGCTGCCGCCGAGCCGGGCGCCGGCTCCGATGCGCCCGCGGCCCCGACGGCCGGGTCCGGTGAGGGCGCCGCTGGCCAGCCGCGTCGCCGCCGTCGCCGCCGCGGGGGCGCCAATCGCGGCTCGGCCGAGCCCGCCGCCTGAGAGAGGACCCCCTTGCCCCCCACCGGGGAAGGACCCCGTCCTGCTCACGCCTCGCACGCTCGGGACGAGCCTCGGGACGGGGCCGCGGGGGGACCCGGCAAGGGGGCCGGGCGTCCGCCGCTGCGGGTGTGGGTCTGGACGGCGGCCACGCTGGCCCTCGTCGTCGTAGCCGCCCTGCTCTGGCGGGGCTCGGACGCGGCCGCCACCGAGAGCACCACGGCTGCACCGGCCGGCGTCCCCGACGGGACGCCGGCCGGCGCCCTCTCCCCGGCCTGGACCTCCCCGACGGCCAACAGCGGCGACGTCCCGCGGGCGACGGTGCACGGTGGCCGGGTCCTCGTCGGCGGCGCGCACGGGGTCCGGGCGCTCGACGTGGGCACCGGCGCGGAGGGCTGGCACTACACCCGGGCCAACGCCCGGCTGTGCGACTGGACGGCGGTCGGCAGCGTGGTGGTCGCGGTCTTCCGCACGGAGGACCGCTGCGACGAGGCCGTCGCGCTGGCGGCCGACACCGGCGTGCGCCAGTGGACCCGCAACGTCGACCTCCGGACCGACATGGTGCTGCGGAGCACCGACGGGATCGTGCTGGCCGCCGCGCCGACCGGGGTGGTCACCCTCGACCCGGTCGGGGACAACACCCGCTGGCGCCAGGCGCCCACCCCGGGCTGCCGCCTGCTGGGTGCCGACGTCGGCGAGGCGGGGGTCGTCGTCCTGCAGCGGTGCGCCGAGACGGCGGCGCTGCAGCTGCGGCTGTTCGACGGCTACACCGGCGAGGCCGCCTGGACCCGCGACGTCCCCGACACCGGGGCCACCCTCGTCGGCGTCGACCGGACCGTCGCCGTGGCCGGGAGCGCCGGGGTGCAGCTGTTCGCCGGGAGCGACGGGGTCCCGGTCGGCTCGCCGGTCCCCGGGGCCGGCCCGGTGCTGGTCCGCGGCGCCGGTGAGGTCCTCCTGGTGCTGGCCGGCGGCACCCTCTCCGCGGTCGAGCAGGACACCGGCGCGGTGCGCTGGTCCACCCCGGCGACCGGTCTGCCCAGCGGCCCGGCCGAGGGCGGGCAGCCCGCCGCCGAGGCGGCCGTGCCGGTCCCCGAGGACGGCGCCGTCGTCCTCCGCGACCTCGCGTCCGGCGAGGAGGTGGGGCGTGCCGCGGCGACCGGGGTGCCGACCGGCGGGGTGGCCACGGTCACCGGCCCGGTCGTCGTCGTGCAGCTGGCCGACCGCGTGCTCGCCTACCGCTGACCCCCGACGTCGCCCCTGGCCGCGCGGGGGTATGACTGGGTCATGGTGATGCCCGCCGGCCCCGACGACAGCGCCCCCCTCTCCATCGCCCCGGACGACCTCCGGCAGCTGGCCGACCACGACGCGCACCACCGCACCTTCCGCGGGGGCGCCGGGCCACTGAGCGCGCTGGACACCGGCGGCACCGGCGAGCGCGGCACCGTCCTCATGGTGGCCGGGTACACCGGCAGCAAGGAGGACTTCGCGCCCCTGCTGCGCCCGCTGTGCGCCGAGGGGCACCGGGTGGTCGCCATCGACCAGCGGGGCCAGTTCGAGTCCCCCGGCCCCGACGACCCGGCGCGGTACACCGTCGCGGACCTGGCCGAGGACGTCGTGGCCGTGGCCCGGGCGCTGGCGGCCGAGGCCCGCGCGGGGCTGCACCTCGTCGGGCACAGCTTCGGCGGGCTGGTCAGCCGGGCCGCCGTCCTGGCCGAGCCGTCGCTGTTCGCGTCGCTGACCCTGCTGGGGTCGGGGCCCGCGCGGCTGGTCGGGCCGCGGGCCGACCTGCTCGACCACCTGTCCCCGCTGCTGGACGCGGGCGGCGTCCCGCTGGTCAACGAGACCCTCGAGCAGCTGGCCATGACCGACCCGAGGGCGCAGGCGGTACCGGCGCCCACCCGGGCGTTCCTGACCCGCCGGTTCCTCGCCAACAGCGCCGCCGGGCTGCGCGGGATGGCCGACGCGATGACCACCGAGCCCGACCGGGTGGCCGAGCTCGCGGCCACGGGCGTGCCGGTGCTCGTCGCGCACGGAGCCGCGGACGACGCCTGGTCGCCGGCCGTCCAGGAGGACATGGCACGGAGGCTGGGCGCCCGGCACGCGGTCATCCCCGGGGCCATCCACTCCCCGGCGATCGAGAACCCGGCCGCCACGCTGGCCGTCTTCCTCGAGTTCTGGGCGTCGGTGACCGCGCGCTCGGGAGCGCGGTCGTGACCGGCCCGACGCCCGGCTGGACGCCGGAGGAGGACCTGCTGGGGTTCTTCGGCCCCGGCAGCGTGACCTGGCGAGTGCACGCCGACCCGGTGTTCTCCGTCGGCGGGCTGCGCGCGCTCCTGCTGCAGGCGCTGCACCCGGTCGCGATGGACGGCGTGGCCACCAACTCCCTGTTCCGCGACGACCCGTGGCCCCGGCTGGCCCGCACCGCCGCCTACGTCGACACCCTGACCTTCGGCACCCGGCGGGAGGCGCTGCGGGCGGTGCGGCGTGTCCGCGGCATCCACCGCCGGCTGGGCGGGGACGTCCACGGCCGCGCCTACCGCGTCGACGACCCCGACCTGCTGCTGTGGGTGCACTGCTGCGAGGTCGACTCGCTGCTCGACGTCGCGCGCCGGGCCGGGGTGGTGACCAGGGACGCCGACGCCGACCGCTACGTCGCCGAGCAGGTGACCGCCGCGGTCCTGGTGGGGTGCGCCGAGGACGACGTGCCCCGGACGGTCGCCGGGCTGGCCGGCTACTTCGCCGGCACCCACCCGTCGCTGCGGGTGACCCCCGCGGCCCGGGACGCGGTGCGCATGGTGCTCAACCCGCCGATGCCGGCGTGGGTGCGGTTCCTCACGCCGGCTCGCCCGGCGTGGGGCTCGCTGGCCTCGCTCGCGGTGGCCACCCTGCCCCGGTGGGCGCGCCGGATGTACTCGCTGCCCGGGTTCGGGGTGACCGACGCGGCCGCGACGGCCGCCCTGCGGGCCTTCCGGCTGGGGATGCTGCGGCTGCCGCAGCGGGTCCAGCGCTCCCCCATCGTCTGGGCCGGGTACGAGCGCGTCGCCCAGGCGGTGCCGGTCAGCGCCTGAGGGAGGACCCCGGTGGGTCGGCCCCTGGACCGGCCCCGGGCCTGCGAGGGGTGGGGAGGACGGGGTCCTCCTGCTGGTCCAGCTCGCGCCGCGCGGCGGCGAGCACCGCGGCCGCGACCCGATCGAGGGACGGCGAGCGCAGCTTCCACTGCTGCCAGTGCAGGAGGACGTCGACCGTGCCTCCCGGGTCGAGCTCGACCAGCTCCCCGGCCGGTTCCTGCTGCACGGGCACCATCCCCCACCCGAACCCCAGCCGGACGGCGGTGACGTAGTCCGCCGACGCGGGCACGTGGTGCACCGGGGGCGTGCCCGCGTCGATGCCCCGGGCGCGCAGGTAGCGGTACTGCAGGTCGTCCTTGCGGTCGAAGACGACCACCGGCGCCCGGGACAGCGCCTGCTCACCGACCCCCTCGGGGAACCACCGCTGGGTGAACGCCGCGGTGGCCATGGGGCGGTAGTGCATGCTGCCCAGCCGGGTCACGGTGCACCCCGGCACGGGGTCGGGGTCGGCGGTGACCGCGGCCATCACCCGCCCGTCCCGGAGCAGGACGGCGGTGTGCTCCTGGTCCTCCCGGTGCAGGTCGAAGGCGAGCTCGCCCGAGAGGGGCGCGAGCGCCGGGAGCACCCAGGTGGCCAGCGAGTCGGCGTTGACCGCGATCGGCAGGGGGACCGCCCCGCTCGTCCCGTCGCCGGCCAGCTCCCGGGTCGCGTCGGCGGTGAGCACCGCCACCTGCCGCGCCAGCCGCAGCACCGCCTGCCCGGACTCGATCACCCGCACCGGCTTGCTGCGCACCAGCAGCACCCGGCCGGTGGCCGCCTCCAGCGCCTTGAGCCGTTGGCTGATCGCGCTCGGCGTGACGTGCAGCGCCCGAGCGGCGCCGTCGAGCGTGCCCGCGGTGACGGTCGCCTCCAGCGCCCTCAGCTGGGCCAGGTCGAGGTCCACACCGTCATTAGAGCTCCTTCAGGTCCTGCAGGACATCGCGCTGTGCTGACGGCAGGCCGCGACCTAGCGTCGTCCGCGTGCCCGCAGCCCTGCTCGCCACCGCGTCCGGCCTCGGCCTCGGCCTGTCGCTCATCGTCGCGATCGGCGCGCAGAACGCCTTCGTCCTGCGCCAGGGGCTGCGCGCCGAACACGTGGCCGCCGTCGTCGCCGTCTGCCTGCTCTCCGACGTCGCGCTCATCGTCGCCGGCACCGCGGGCGCCGGTGCGCTGGTCACCCGGGCACCGCGGCTGCTGACCGTCGTCTGCTTCGCCGGGGCGGCCTTCCTGCTCGCCTACGGGCTGATGGCCGCCCGCCGAGTGGCGCGCCCGGCCGCCCTGGTCACCGACGAGGCCGGCCGCCGGACCGGGCTGGCGGTCACCGTGACCACCTGCCTGGCGCTGACCTGGCTGAACCCGCACGTCTACCTGGACACCGTCGTGCTGCTCGGGTCACTGGCCGGCACGTGGGACGACCTGCGGTGGTGGTTCGCCACCGGTGCCGCGGCCGGCAGCGCGGTCTGGTTCACCGGCCTCGGCTTCGGGGCCCGGCTGCTGCGGCCGGTGTTCGCCCGCCCGGCCGCCTGGCGCGTGCTGGACGCGGGCATCGCCGTCGTCATGGTCACGCTCGCGGTCTCCCTGGCCGTGCGCGGCGCCCAGGGCGCCTGACGCTCCCGGGAGTACCCCTCAGCAGCTCTCCTCGGCGAGGAAGCTCCAGGTCTCCCGCGCCGGGGTGGCGGCCTGACCGACCGGGCAGCTGGGCCGGAAGTCGCACCAGCCGCACTGCCGGCCGGGCGCGGCCGGGAAGGCCACGTCCGGGTCCTCACCGGCCTCCACGGCCGCGGTGGCCGCACCGATGTCGGCGGCGACGTCCTCGGCCCGGCGGACGTGGTTGGCCAGCGACCGGTCGGTGTGCTCGAACGCCGCAACGGTGCCGCTGGGCAGGTGGTGCAGCTCCACCCGGCTGCACGGACGGCGCAGCGTGCGGCGCACCCCGAGCACGTAGGCGGCCAGCGCGGGCGACCCCCGGGCGTCGTCGTCGGTGCTGGGCACCCGGCCGGTCTTGTAGTCGACGACGACCAGCTCCTCGCCCCGCTGGTCGATCCGGTCGACGCGGCCGGAGAGGGCCAGCCGCTCGGTGGTGGTGGCGACCTGGCGCTCGAGGCCGACTGGCTCCTCGCCGGGGTCGAGCCCGTTCACGTAGTCGGTGAGCCAGGCCGCCGCCCGTGCCCGCCAGCGGTCGGCCTGCTCGGCGTCGCGGAAGCCGGCCGGTGACCAGACCGAGTACAGCAGCTGCCGGGCCGAGACCGCCGTGCGCTTGCGCACCGGCAGGTCCCACCACGAACGCAGCGCCGCGTGCACCGCGGACCCGACGGAGTTGTGCGCCCACGCCGGGCCCTTCTGCGGCGTCGGCCGGTCGACGTAGGCGTACCGGTAGCGGCGCGGGCAGTCGGCGAACGTCGCCAGCTTGCTCGGCGTGGCCGCGAACAGCCGCCGCGGCATGCCGGGCATCTCCAGCTGCGCCCCCTGCATGCCTCCCACGCTAGCCGGGCGCACGGACGGATCGGCCGGGTCAGTCCCGGTACGGCGCGGCGCCGGTGCCGGCGGCCAGGATCGCCTCGAGCTGGTCGGGCGCCGTGGTGCAGGCGGCGATCGGCGTCGTCTTGTTGGTGCCGTGGTAGTCGCTGGAGCCGGTGACCAGCAGCCCCAGCTCGCCGGCCAGGCCGCGCAGGTGCGCGCGCTCGTCGGGGTCGTGGTCGGGGTGGTCGACCTCGAGGCCCAGCAGCCCCGCCGCCACCATCCTCGCGATGGCCTCGTCGCCCACCACCCGGCCCCGCTTGGTGGCCAGGCCGTGCGCGAAGACCGGCACGCCGCCGGCGGCCCGCACCAGCGTGATGCCGTCGAGCACGTCGGTGTCGGCCTTGGCGACGTAGTAGGGGCTGCGGTGGTGCAGCAGGGTGGCGAAGGCGTCGTCGACCGAGGCGACGACACCGGCCTCGACCAGCGCGCGGGCCACGTGCGGGCGGCCGACCACCCCTCCCCCGGACCGTTCGACGATCTGGCTCCAGGCGACCGGGAAGCCGGCCTCGGCCAGGGCGGTCACGATCCGCTCGCCGCGGCCGAGCCGCTCAGTGCGCAGCCGCGCCCGCTCCGCGGCCAGCCCCGGGTGCTGCGGGTCGAACAGGTAGGCCAGCAGGTGGACGCTGATCGGCGGGGACCCGGCCGGGAACCAGCGGCAGGACAGCTCCATGCCCGGGACGACGGTCAACCCGGCGGGGCGGGCGGCCTCCGCCTCGGCCCATCCGCCGGTCGTGTCGTGGTCGGTGAGCGCGACGACGTCCAGGCCCGCGGCGGACGCGGTGGCGAGGAGCTCGGCGGGGCTCTCGGTGCCGTCGGAGACCGACGTGTGGGTGTGGAGGTCGATCCGCATCACCGGTCAGCCTGCCGCACCCGCCGTCCGGCCACCCGGCGGCGCGGCGGGCGCACCCGCGGGATCGGTTCGGTGTCGCGCCGTCCGTCGTCCGCGGTGCCGCGCGGGCTGCGGGGCGGGGGCGGGGAGGACGGCGGCTCGGGGTCGCCCTCGTCGTCGCCGGAGGACGCCGCGCCGCCACCGCCGAACAGCAGGCCGCTGACCTTGCGGTACAGCTGGTCGGCGTGCGGCAGGTAGGTGATCTCCGCGAGCGCCTGCTGCTGGCCGGCCGACTCGAAGCGGAAGGTGCCGTAGCCCAGCACCTGGCCGAACAGCGTCTCCTTGTACGTGAGGTCGGTGATCCGCCGCAGCGGCAGCAGGGCGACCGTGCGGACGATGATCCCGCTGGTCAGCAGCACCCGTCGGTTGGTGACGATGAAGTGCCGCATCCACCACTCACCGACGCGCAGGCCCAGGTAGACGAGCACGCCGACGAGGACGAGGAATCCGGCGGTCGTGGCGAACCGGTTGTCGCGGTCGCGGAAGGCGGTGCCGATGTTGCCGGAGCCGAACAGCAGCAGCCAGCCGCCGACGACCAGCACGGGCAGCGCCTTGAGGACCGGCACGATCAGCACCGCCCAGTGCCGCCGGGTGGCGACCACCGGCGGCTGCTCGTGCGGCAGCAGGTACTTGTCGGCGTCCTTGCTCCACCGCGGCCGGCGGCCGTTGGCGGGCCGCGGTGCCGGGCCGGTCATCCGGCGGCTAGACCAGCGACCCGACGAAGTCCGCGAGGGAGGACGCCGCGTTGCCGAGGGCGGTGCCGGCGCTCCGCACGATCTCCGCGGAGCTCTCGGGGGCCTGGATGACGTAGAAGACGACGAAGGCGACGACCAGCCAGGTGAGGACCTTCTTGAGGTTCACCGTCACCTCCGCGGGTGCTGTGTGGGGCGCGGGGACGGGGGTGTCCCGGCGGCGAGCACCATGCGTAACACACGCCCCACGACCCCCTCCGGGGACACGCCGCCGGGGTTGCGGGCCGATCCGGTCCGGTCCGTCACGGCCCCGGCAGCAGGTGCTCGCTGGGCGGGCCCAGGGGCAGGTCGGGGTAGAGCCGCTCGCGAAGGTCGAGCAGCTCCAACTGCTCGGCCAGCAGCCAGGCCGCCGACATCGGCCACATGACCAGCCACAACCAGACGCCGAAGGCCTCCCCGACGAAGGCCGCGCGGTCGTCGGAGGTGGGCACGGCCCACAGCGGAGCGTGCTGGCCGGCGGCCTTGACGTCGGCCGAGGAGGGGCCGGAGATGACGTCGCCGGGGTCGGGCCCGGGCAGCCCCGCGTAGCCGCAGCCCACCCCGGTGCCCGGTTCCTCGGCGATGAGCACCAGTTCGGCCGAGCCGCCCAGCGGAGCGGGACCGGCGCAGTCGACGACGATCGCGCGCGCTCCCGGCTCCCCACCCCACGCCAGCCCGGTGACCGTCCAGCCCGGCGGCATCGGGTCGGGCACCCACGCCGGGACCCGGGCGTCGGCCGTCACCGCGGCGATCGCGTCGTGCGCGACCAGCAGCGTGTGGTGCAGCGGCGTCACCGCGCCGTGCACGTGGCACCAGGCCTGGGCCGAGTTCCCCGGGCGGACGACGAGTCGTTCGCCGCAGCGGGGACAGACCGTCGTGGCAGTCATCGGGCATCACCGTCCTGTGACCGGAGGGGTTCGTCAAGCGCTGACAGCGGCGGCCCTGCGTACCGTGCGGGGCGTGTCCCGCTCCCCCGCGTCCGCACCGCGCGTGGTCGCCTGTGTCGGGGCCGTGGTGCACGACGCCCGCGGCCGGTTGCTGCTGATCCGCCGGGGGCACGAGCCCAGCCGGGGGCTGTGGTCGGTGCCCGGCGGGCGGGTCGAGCCCGGGGAGACGCCCGAGGCAGCGGTGGAGCGCGAGGTGCTCGAGGAGACCGGCCTGGCCGTGCGGGCCGCCGCGCCGGTGGGCCGGCTGCAGATCCCGGGCGCGGACGTCGTCTACGACGTCATCGACTACGCCTGCGAACTGGTCGACCCCGACGCCGTCCCCGTGGCCGGGGACGACGCGGACGCGGTCACCTTCGCGGACGCCGCCGACCTGGAGCGGCTGCGCTGCACGCCGCGGCTGGTCGAGACGCTGCGTGGCTGGGGCGTGCTCCCCTCCTGACCGCCGGACGCTCAGTCGCGGGCGGCGGGCTCCGGGCGACCGGGCTGCTCGCCGCCCCGGGCCTCGCCGTAGGAACGCTTGGGCACCATGACCTTGCGCCGGAAGGTGCAGACGACGGTGCCGTCCTGCTTGTAGCCGATCGTCTCGACGTGCACGACGCCCCGGTCGTCCCTGGACCTCGACTCGGCCTTGTCCAGGACACGCGTCTCGCCGTAGATCGTGTCGCCGTGGAAGGTCGGCGCCACGTGTCGCAGCGACTCGACCTCCAGGTTCGCGATGGCCTTGCCCGAGACGTCGGGGACGCTCATGCCGAGCAGCAGCGAGTAGACGTAGTTGCCCACCACGACGTTCCTGCCGAAGTCGGTGGTCTCCGCCGCGTAGTGGCTGTCCAGGTGCAGCGGGTGGTGGTTCATCGTGAGCAGGCAGAACAGGTGGTCGTCGTACTCGGTGACGGTCTTGCCGGGCCAGTGCTTGTAGACGGCCCCGACCTCGAACTCCTCGTAGTACCGACCGAACTGCATGGACCGCGCTCCCGGGTGTCGACGCTGACGGCGGGGCACGGACGACGGGAGGGGCTCCCGCGACCGGGGGGCCAGTTGCCCACCACGCTGCGTCGGTGACCCATCTGGACGGGCGCCGATCCTACGATGCCCCGGTGCCTCCGGCTCCTCCCGTCCACGACCCCGGGGAGGCAGGCGTCCTGACGCTCTCCCCCGCCGGCCGGGGAGCCCGGCTGGCGGCCACCGTCGTCGTCCTGGTGCTCCTGCTGGCCGGCTCGGTGTGGGGCACCGACGCGTCGTTCCCCTTCGGGCCGTTCAAGATGTACTCGACCCGCGCCGACCCCGACCGGCCGGTCGTCTCGACCCGCGTGGTCGGGATGACCGCCGACGGCGAGGAGGTCCGCCTCTCCGGTGGCGAGGTCGGGCTGCGCCGGGCGGAGTTCGAGGGGCAGCTGCCCCGCCTGGTGGAGGAGCCGGAGCTGCTGGCCCTGTTGGCCGACACCTACACCGCCCACCACCCCGACGCCGAGCCGCTCGTGGAGGTCCGGGTCGTGCAGCGCCACTACGCGCTCGAGGGCGGTCGGCAGACCGGCGAGGTCACCGACAGCGTCCTCGTCACCCAGGACGTGGGAGGCACCCCGTGAGCGCCACCCCCTCCGCCGGCGGCGGTCCGGCCGTGGCCGCCGATGCGGCAGCGGTGCGCCGCCACGGCTGGTGGTTCCGGCCGGTGCCACTGGCCCGGATCGCGGTCTTCCGGACCATCGCCTACCTGTTCGTCCCGGTCGACGTCTTCCTCACCACGGCGTGGGTGCGCGCCCACGCCGACGTCCCGACCGAGTACTACCAGCCGCTCACGGTCGGGCAGCTCCTCCCGCTGCCGGTCCCCACCTCCACGGTCGTGCACGTCGTCCAGTGGGCCCTGGTGGTCGCGGCGCTGGCGGCGGCCACCGGCCGGGCACCCCGCCTGCTGGGCACCGCGGTGTTCCTCCTCTACTTCGAGTGGATGGTCATCGCGATGAGCTACGGGAAGGTGGACCACGACCGGATCGCCTACCTCGTCGCCCTCGCCGTGCTGCCGACCATCGGACGGGCCGGCTGGCGCGACCGCCGCTCCTCGGAGGCGGCCGGCTTCGCGATGGCCGCGGTCTTCGTCACTGTCATGCTCACCTACTTCCTGGCCGCCTGGGCGAAGATGCGCTTCGGCGGCTGGGACTGGGCCACCGGCTCGACGCTTGCCCGGGCGATCGTGCGCCGCGGCACGGTCCTGTCGGACTGGACCCTCGAGATCCCCGGCCTGCTGGTGGCCGCGCAGTGGGCGATGCTCGTCCTCGAGTTCCTCGCCCCGCTGATGCTGCTGGTCTGGTCCAACCGCGCACGCGTGGTGCTGGTCGTCTTCCTGCTCGGCTTCCACGTCGCGGTCTTCGCCAGCGTCAAGATCATCTTCCTGCCGCACTGCATCGCGATCCTCTCGATCCTCCCGTGGGAACGGGTGCCCGACGCGGCTCGGCAGCTGCGCGACCGGATGGCCGGGCGGCGGCCGTCCCCGGCGCCCGCGGGCGCCGCTCCCGCGGGCTGAGGACGGCGCGCCGGTCCCGGGGTCACAACAGCGCGCCGATCCGGGCGGCCACCTCCGCCTCGTGCTGCTGGTAGGAGGCGGCGACGCTGTCGATCAGGCCGCCCATGCCGGTCAGGGCGTCGCTGACGCCCTGCGCGCTGAGCCGCCACTGCTCGTAGAGCTCGGCGAAGCGCACGGCGGCCTGGCTGTCGGTCCAGCCGTCGAGGACCGACGCGTTGACGCCGCTCGACAGGGTGGCGTGGCGCGCGGCGCTCTCGGCGGCCTCGGACCGGCACTGCCCGGCCATCGACTGCAGGGTGGCGATGTCGACCTTCACTGTTCCTCCTCGGCCCGGGCCGTTCCCGGTCACGGCGGACGTTAGGGCCGCGGTCGCCTCGACCGGCTCCGGTCGTCCACAGGCCCGGCGCCCGTCCACAGATCCGCCGGCTCGCCGGACGTCCGCGGAGCCGAGGGCGAGGGTCGACGCGTGCACCCCCGCTCCGAGCCCGGCCCGCCGGCCTCCCGTCGCTGGTCCCTGGTCACGGCCGAGAACACCGTGGACGTCGAGGTCACCGCGGCCGACGAGGACCGCCTGGGTGCCGTGCTGCCCGCCCTCGCGGCCGCCTTGCGGCTGCCGGCCGCGCAGCTGTGGGCGGGATCGGCACGGCTGGGGGACGAGGTCCCGCTGACCTCGCCCGCGCTGGCGCACGGCGCGCTGCTCGGGCTCGGTCGCCCCGGCCCGCGATCCCACGACACCGATCGGTCCAGCGCCCTGGAGCTGCACGTGGTGGGCGGTCCCGACGCGGGCACGACCCTGCCGCTGGCGCGTGGCCGGCACGTCGTCGGTCGCGGCGGCGGGGCCAGGATCGAACTGGCGGACCCCGACGTCTCCCGGCGGCACGTCCTCGTGGAGGTCGGCGCCGGCGACCTGGCGGTCACCGACCTGGGGTCCACCAACGGCAGCCGGCTCGGCGACGAGGCGCTGGGCGACACGCCGCGGTCCTGGTCGACCGGCACGGTGCTGCGCATCGGCGCCACCACGCTGGCCACCGCCACCCCTGGGAGCGCTCCCGCCGCCGTGCAGCCGGCTCCCGGCGGACGGCTCCGGCTGCGTCCGCAGCCCCGCCTGGACCCGCCCCGGCGACCGGTCGAGGTCCGCCTCCCCGCTCCGCCCGTGGGCTCGCCACGGCGGCCGCTGGCCTGGGTGGCCGTCCTCCTCCCGGTCGTGGCCGGGCTCGCCCTCGCCTGGGCCCTCTCCACCCCACACTTCCTGCTGTTCACGCTGCTCGGTCCCGTCGCCGCGGTCGGCACCTGGCTCTCCGACCGGTGGACGGGGCGGCGCAGCGGGCGGCGGGCGGCGGCCGCGCACGCCGCTGACCTGCGGGATGCGGAGGAGCGGGTCGCCGAGGCGGTGCGTACGGACGTGCTCGGGGCCTGGGCGGCGTCCCCGGACCTCGCCTCCCTGGCCACCGCCGCCCGCCGGCGCACCACCGGGCTCTGGCAACGGTCCGGCGGCGACGCCGATGCGCTCGTCGTCCGCGTCGGTACGGGACGGGGCGAGACCGTCGTGACCCGGGTGCTCGATGACGGCACCCGGGAGCCGGTCACCGCGGACCACCTCCCCGTCGTCGTGGCACTGCCGGCGAGTGGCGGGCTGGGCGTCACCGGGCCGAGGTCCCGCACCTTCGGCGTGCTCGCCGGCATCGTCGCGCAGGTGGCGACGCTGCACTCCCCCGGCGACGTGGGTCTGGCGCTGCTCACCTCCGGGGAACGCCTTCCCGCCTGGGCGTGGATGCGCTGGCTCCCGCACCTCGCAGACGAGGACGTGCACGTCGGCACACCGGCGCCCGGAGACGACGACGCACCGTTCCGGTGGTTGGCCGCTGTGGTGGCGCGGGGACGGCGGGTGTCCCGCGCCCCGGCGGAGACGCACGCCTCCACCGATGTGACCGGGTCCCGGTGGACGGTGGTCGTGGTCGACCGCCCGGTCGGTCCCCGGCTCGCGGCGGCACTCCGGGAGGCACGAGCGGCCGGGGTCGTCGTCCTGGCCGCCGGACCGTCGCGGCAGCGGCTGCCCGTCGCGGTCGACGCCGTCCTCGAGCTCACCGGGGAGACGGGCACGAGCGCGGTCCTGCACCGGGCCGGGAGCGCCGGCAGGGCCGAGGTGACCGTCGACCACCTGCCCCGGCGGGTCGCCACCACCCTCGCCCGCGACCTCGCCGGCCTCGTCCCCGTGGCTCGGGACGCCGCACTCCCCCGCCGGGTGTCCCTGCTCGACCTGCCACGCCCGGGCCTGCAGGTGGAGCCGGACGGGCTCCTCGACGGCGAGTGGTCCCGGGATCGGGACCGGCTGGTCGCCACGCTGGGGCGCACTGCGGCCGGCGTGGCCGCGGTGGACCTGTGCCGGTCCGGCCCGCACGCCCTCGTGGCCGGGACGACGGGTGCGGGGAAGTCCGAGCTGCTGCAGACCCTGATCGCGAGCCTGGCACTGGCCCATCCACCGGACCGCTGCTCGTTCCTGCTCATCGACTACAAGGGCGGTGCGGCGTTCGCCGACGCGGCGTCGCTGCCACACACGGTGGGTCTGCTCACCGACCTCGACGGGGCGTCGACCGCCCGGGCCCTGCGGTCGCTGAGCGCCGAGCTGACCCGCCGTGAAGCCCTCCTGGCCGCGCACGGCGCGGTGGACCTCCCTGCCCTGCCGGACTCCGTCGCGCTGCCGCGCCTGGTCATAGTCGTCGACGAGTTCGCCGGGCTCACCGAGGAACTGCCCTCCTTCGTGTCCGGGCTCGTCGGCATCGCGCAGCGCGGGCGCTCGCTCGGCGTCCACCTGGTGCTGGCGACCCAGCGGCCCGCCGGTGTCGTGTCCCCGGAGATCCGCGCCAACTGCTCGCTGCGCATCTGCCTGCGGACGACCGACGAGTCCGACTCCCGGGACGTGCTGGGCAGCTCCGCCGCGGCCGGCCTGCCGGCCGACGTCCCGGGGCGGGGCCTGCTGCGCACGGGGGGCGGGTCTGCGGTGCTGTTCCAGGCCGCGCGCGTCTGCGGACCGGCCGGGGGCACACGGCGCCACGCGCCCCTGGTACGGACATCGCGGTGGCCGTCCTCGGATGCCGCACCGGACGAGGGGCCACCCGACGGCCCCTCGGGGCTGGCCCGGCTCGCCACGGTGCTCTCCCGGCACGCGCAGCAGGCGGGGATCCCGCGTCCGCACCGCCCGTGGTGTCCCACGCTGCCCGACGTCGTCCGCGCCGAGGACCTGCCGTCGTCCTCCTCCGGGAGGACGGAGGAGGCGACCGGCCGGTCCAGCCTGCGGATCGGCCTGGTCGACCGCCCGGACCGCCAGCTTCAGGATCCACTCGAGCTGGACCTGCGCCGCGGCGGTGGCTGGTTGGCGATGGGCGGACCCCGCAGCGGCCGGACGACGTTCCTCCGCACGGTGCTCGCCGAGGCGATCGCCGCGCATCCTCCCGACGAGCTGCACGTCCACGTCCTCGACCACGGCGGCGGGGCCCTGGCGGCCACCGCCACAGGCCTGCCGCACACGGGGACGGCGGTCGGCGGCGAGGACCCGCTGCGCACCGTCCGCCTCCTCGACCGGCTCGGTCAGGAGGTGACCGCCCGGCGCGCGCGGACCTCACCGGCGGCGCCGCACCTGCTGCTGCTCGTCGACGGCGCCGAGGCACTCAGCGCACAACTGGACGAGGCGGACCCCGGACACGGCGCCACCGCCCTGCTGCGGCTGGTCCGCGACGGCGCAGCGGTCGGGCTGACCTGCCTGCTCACCGCCGACCGCGCCGTCCCGGGCGGCCGGCTGGCGAGCGCGGTCGGCACCCGGCTGGTCCTGCCCCTGCCCGACCGCGCTGACTACGCCGTCGCCGGGATCCCCGCCCGCGCCGTCCCCGCGCACCGACCGCCCGGTCGGGCGCTGCTGGGCGAGGACGGTGTCGAGTGCCAGCTCGCACTGCCCCGTCCCCTACCCACAGCGACGGCGCGGCGGGACACGCCGGGCGCCCCCCGCCCGCTGACCGTTCCGGAGCTACCGGCCGACCCGGTGCTGCCGCCGCAGGCAGGACGAGGTCTGCTGCTGCCGCTGGGGCCCGGCGGGGACGAGGGTGCCGTGCTGGAGGTCGACCTGGCCGCCGCCGCAGGGCTGCTCGTCGCAGGCCCACCCGGCAGCGGCCGCAGCAGCGCGCTGGACGCGTTCGCCCGACGCCTCACGACTGCCGGGGTCCCGGTGCTCCGAGTGGTCCGCGGCGGGGCGACGCTCCCGCAGGACGAGGAAGCCGTGGGCACCTCGGTCGTCGCCTCGGACGTCGCCGGGTGGAGGTCCTGGCTCGCCTCGCTGGACGGGGCGCCGGGCGCGGTGGTGGTCGACGACCACGGCACCGTCGCCGAGTCCCCGGTCCTGACCGCGATCGGGTCCGACCCCGGAGTCGACGCGGTCGTGTTCCTCGCCGGCGGGACGGCGGCCGAGCTGGCCGCGGTGTACCGGGGGCCGGTCCCGGTGCTGCGCCGCCGCCGCAGCGGCCTGTTGCTCTGCCCCGTCCCGGGAGACGGCGACCTGCTGGGGATCCGGCTCCCTAGGGCCCCGGTCCCGCAGCGACCGGGGTCGGGGTGGCTGGTCACGGCAGGCGCGGCGCAGCGGGTGCAGGTGGCCCGGTGCCGCGCGCCGTCCCGGACGGCGCAGCCGGGCCGCGCGGCGGTCGGAGCGGCTCCGTGACCCGGGTCCCGCGAGCCCCGTCAGAGCAGTTCGAGGACGGCACCGATCTCCTGGCTCGCGTACCAGGCCAGCTCGTGCCCCTCCGCCTGGTCCACGACGAACTGCGCGTCCTCGCTGCCGAGGTCGGCCTCGAGGACGACGTTGACCGCCGCACGCACGTCGTCCTCGGCGTCGGCCCCGTCGATGTGCGCGCTCGCGACG
The DNA here is from genome assembly GCF_054050175.1 of Geodermatophilus sp. SYSU D00697. Classification (NCBI taxonomy): domain Bacteria; kingdom Bacillati; phylum Actinomycetota; class Actinomycetes; order Geodermatophilales; family Geodermatophilaceae; genus Geodermatophilus; species Geodermatophilus sp. SYSU D00697. Next base: position 62,137 of record NZ_JBJGYV010000020.1, on the reverse strand, counting down.
TCGCGGAGGGCGATGTCGCCGGTCACCCGGACCGCTCCGCGGTCGGCGTCGGGGTCCTCGACCTCGGACACCGCCTCGTCGGGCACGTCGGCGGCGACCACGACACGACGCCGGGCCGCGGTGGGGTCGATGTCGATCAGCCGCAGGCTCGCCCGGGCGGCGCCGAGGAGGGCGGCGTACTCCAGCTCCTCGACGTCGGCCTCGGCATCGCTGACCGCGTAGAACTCGCGCAGCCGCGGGGTGACCGCGAACGCGGTGTGCGGACCGGCCAGGCGGCCGTCGTCGACGAGGGTCGCGAGGACGGTCGTCGTCGCAGGCAGATACACGCGCACCGGGCTGGCTCCTCCTCGCTGGTGGACAGCGCGACGGTATCCCGGCCCGGCGGAGGGCCCTCCGCCCGAGGGTCAGCCCGCGGTCTCGACCAGCACGCCGATCTCCTGCTCGAGGAGGTCGGCGAGCACGTCGACGTCGCCGACGCTGTCACGGTCGGCGTTCAGGCAGAAGAACAGGTGGCCGTCGTAGCTGGTGATGCCCACCGACAGGCCCTGACCGGGGGCGAGCGGGATGACGGGGAAGACCTCCAGCATCCGGCCGCCGGCCGCGTAGAGCGGTACCTGCGGACCGGGCACATTGGTGATCACCAGGTTGGACATCCGCCGGGTGAGGCCGCGGGCGGCGCGGGCGCCCAGGGCGTGCAGGGTCGGCGGGGCGAAGCCGGTGAGGGCGACCAGCGTCCCCGCGCCCACCGAGCGGGCGTGCTGGCTGACCCCGCGCATGGCGTAGCTGATCCGCGCGAGCCGCACCCGCGGGTTGGGCTCGCCGACGGGGAGGTCGACCAGATAGCTGGACACCCGGCTGCCCGGTGCCTCCTCCCCCTCGCCCTGCACCGAGACGGGGACCAGCGCGCGCACCGAGGTGGAGCCCACGACCGCCTGACCGCGCGAGAGCAACCAGTCCCGCAGCGCTCCGGCGACGACCGCCAGCAACACGTCGTTGACGGTGCCACCGTGGGCCTTGCGGACCTGCTTCACGTCGTCGAGCGCCGCCCGCGCCACCGCGACCCGGCGCTGACGGCCGCTGCCGGCGTTCAGCGGGCTGTGCGGCGCGGGGAAGATGGCGGATCGCGCCGTGCGCGCCACGCTGCGAGCCGCACCGGTCAGGCGCACGCCGGTGGCCCGTACGTCGCCGACCGCCTGCCGGGCGGTGTCGACCACCGCCGTCGGCCGCTGCACGTACTCCGCGACGGCATCGCGGACCAGGTGCGCGCCACTGGGCAACCGCCGCGGCCGCCACGGCTCGGGCTCGGGCAGCGGAGCGTCCGGGGAGTCGTCCAGCAGCACCTGACCGATGTCCACCGCGCCGAGCCCGTCGACCAGCGCCGGGTGGGTCTTGGTGATGACCGCGACCCGGGCGTCGGCCAGCCCCTCCACGAGGTAGACCTCCCACAGGGGGCGGGCACGGTCCAGCGGCCGCGCGGTCACGCGGGACACCAGGTCGAGCAGCTGCGCCTCGGTTCCCGGGCGCGGCACCGCCGAGCGGCGCACGTGGTACTCGACGTCGAAGTCGGGATCGTCGGCCCAGACGGGGTTGGCCAGGTGCCCCGGGACCTCCAGGACCCGCTGCCGGTACCGCGGCACCAGCGGGAGGCGCGCCTCGACGAGGGAGGCGATGGCCTCCACCCCGCCGTCCGGCGGCTCGAGCACGAGCACCCCGGCGACGTGCATGGGGCTGTCGGGTCTCTCCAGGTAGAGGAACGACGCGTCCAGGGTGGTCAGGCGCTCCACGATCGGTCTCCTCCTGGTCGGGAGCTCACGCTACGACGCGCTGCTGGGCACCGGCCACCGGCGGGGCAGGCCCACCGTCCCGGCGCCGCACCGCCCGGACCGCCGCTCACGGCTGGGCCACTGACACGTCAGCCCGCTCGCCGGCGGAGCCGGGACCGCCGCGCGTCCAGCGGCTGTCGCACACCGGTGACCGCCGCGGCGAGGGCACGCAGCTCACCACGCAGGGGCGACCCGGGAGCGACCTCGGCCAGCGTCCGACCGGTCGCCAGCGCCGCGTCGGTGGCCCTCCGGTCGGCCGGCAGGAAGTACGCCACCTCCTGCCCGGCGAAGCGCTCGAGGGAGTCGGCGATCTCCTGGCGCGGATCCCCCGGCACCGGTCCCCGCCGGACCTGGTTGACCACGATCACCGGGTCGACGTCGGGCAGGACGTCGTGGAGCTCGCTGAGCGCCCGGATGCTGCGCTGGAGGGCGACGGGGTCGGCCCCGCTGACGCAGAGCACGGTGTCCGCGGCCTCGAGCACGGTCAGTGTCAGACCGTTGCGGCGGGGCGCCGCGGTGTCGAAGGAGAGCTCCTCGTCCTCCTCCAGGCTGAACGCACAGTCGACGACGGTGAGGTCGGCCGTCCGGCGGGCCTCCTCGAGCACCGTGGCGACGCCGTGGGGCCGCAGTTCCGGCCAGCGGTCGGCGCGGGCCAGGCCGGTGAGGACGCGGAGCCGCGGGCGCACCGCCCAGGCCAGGCGTGCGAGGGCGGCCTCGTCGAGGGTGCCCGCGACCGCGTGGCGCGCCGCGCCGGCGAGGCCGGGCGACTCGTCGAGCAGTCCCAGCACCTGGGCCACCACGCCGCCGTACACGTCGGCGTCGACCAGCAGCGTCTGCACGTCCAGCCGCGACGCCTCGTCGGCGAGGCCCACGGCGACGGTGGTCCGGCCCGGCGCGCCGGTGGGACCCCACACCGCGACGACGCGCCCTCGGCCGGCCGTCCGGTCCGCAGGCTGGTCGGGTGCGGCCGTCGCGGGCAGCGCGGCACGGGGATCGGCGATGTCCCGGCCGGCCGGGAGGCCGCCCGCCACCGCCTCGCGGAGGGCCCGGGCGATGCCGTCCGGCTCGGTGTCCGCAGGGAGCACGTGGGCGACGCCGAGCGCCCGCAGCCGGTCGACCGCCCGGTCATCGCCGGGCTCGACCAGTCCCACCACGGCGACCCCGGCCGCGGCCAGCCGGGCCACCGTGTCGGCGTCCAGTCGGCGCAGGTCCGCCGAGAGCAGGGCCGCCTGGCCCGTGCCGGTGGCCGCTGCGGCCAGCAGCTCGGAGACGTCGACGCAGCGACGGACGACGGTGACGCCGTGGTCGGTGCGGTCCAGGGCGCCGACCAGCGACGACTCCCAGCCGGCACCGGTGACGGCGGTGAAGACCTGCAGGGCCATCAGCGCGTCGGCTCCGGGGCGCCGCCGGAACGGGACGCGGACGCGGCCTCGCTGCGCTGCGGGGTGCTGCTGGTCGCCGCACCGCTCCGCGACGGCGCGGCCGACGACGACCGGGACGGCGAGGCCGACGACGACCGGGACGGCGACGCCGAGGACGACCGGGACCCCGAGGCCGCGGTGGGGTCGGTCTCGTCCCGGGCGCTGGTCGGCGCGGACCCCTGGCCGGTCGACGCCGAGCCCGGCTGGCCCGCCGCTGCGGCCGCCGCGCCCCCGGCCTCCAGCGACTCGTGGACGACGACCACCAGCGGGCGCCCACCGATCGCCTCGAGCACCTCCGGCGCCTCCTGCGGGGGGACCGACACCACGACCTGCACCGTGGTGGTCGCCGTCGACAGCACGCCCTCGCTGCGGCCGGACACCGCCTGCACCGGAGCCGCTGCGACGACCTGGGACACCCCGGCGCCGTCGGCGCGTGCGCCGGTGACCGGGTCGCTCACCGCGTAGACGTCGACCACCTGACCGCGCACCAGGCCCGGCGGCACGTAGCCCGCCTGCACGGGTAGCGCGAGCTGCACCAGCTCGGCCGGTTCCTCCAGGGCCGAACGCGGCAGCAGCTCGCCGCTGCGGACGGCCCGGGCGAGGGTTCGCCCCTCCGGGTGGGTGGTGGTGGCCAGGTAGGCGCCGGCCGCGTCATCGAGCCGGACGTCGACCGGGACGAGGTCTGACTCGGCGAGCACCGTGCCCGCCGCGAGGTCACCCGCGGCGGACCAGACCGGCACCGTGGCGTCCGCGGCGGACACGACGCGGGCGCCGAGCAGGACCGACCCGAGCACGAGCAGCACGCCCAGCACCAACCGCAGGTCCAGCCACCGCGGCGGGCGGACCCGTCGCGGTACCGGCCCCGGGACGGGATCGGCTGCCGATGGCGCGGGAGGTGTGGTACGCGCAGCGGTCACGGCCAGCGGTTCCTCCGATCTGCGACGACCCGTGGACGAGCCCGGTGGACCACGGTCGGACGCAGATGATGCGATATGGACGCTGATCCGTGCAGTCGCCGTCCACACGTTCGGGTGTGGACGGCGCGCATGCCACCCGGACGGGGCTGCCAGACTGTGCGCGACCGGACGGAGACCTCGATGCCCACACCGCGCTTCCTGACCCTCGACGACGTCGCCGAGATCCTCAACGTCTCGTGGTCGCAGGCCTATGCGCTGGTCCGGCGCAAGGAGCTCATCGCCATCCAGATCGGCGGTCGCGGTCAGTGGCGGGTCGAGGTCGACGAGCTCGAGCGCTTCATCCAGCAGAAGTACGCCGAGGCCCGGGCGGGCACCGTCCCGGCGGCACCGGCGCCCGAGGAGCACGCCGAGCCGGCCCAGGACGCCGAGGACAGCGCACCCGCCACCGGAGGTCGCCGCCGGCGCTGAGCCGGCTCAGTCCAGACCCGGGGCGAGGGTCCGCACCACCGCGACCGCCGGCAGCGCAACGGTCCGCACCCCGCGCACCGCCGCAGCACGCCGTGGCTCGTCGGCTGCGTGCTCGGCCAGTTCCACGAAGTCCACACCCACGGCGTCCACCGTCCCGACGTGGGTGAACCCGTCGTCGAGGACCACCTGGACGACGCTGCGGTCGCGAGCCAGGCCGCGCAGCGCCCGGCGCAGGTCGAGCCGCGCGCGCACCGCTCCCCCGGAATCGAGCGGCGCCGTCGTCCGCACCAGGCCGGTCACCGTGCGCACCACGGAGAGCGCGACGAGGACGTCACGGCGCCGGTCGTCCACCAGCAGCAGCCAGTCGCTGCCGACGTCGGCGAGCACACCGCTCACGTCTCCCGCTCCCCGGCACCGGAGGACCACCTGCAGCCGGCGTGCCCCGGCCAGCCGGTCGGCCAGTCGGATCGCCCCCGTCTCCGCGCGCCGGCGCGAGCCGTCCTCGGCGCGTTCGGCAGCCGCCTCGGCCTCGTCGAACTCCGCCTGCAGATCCGCGAACAGCTGCTGCCAGCGCATCCGGCACCTCCTGCAGACAGCCTAGTCCATGCCAGATCTTGCGTTTGGATGCATTTGCATGGTTTCGTCATGCCTCGCCGAACGAGTCGAGGAGGAGACATGTCGATCCGGCGCCTGCTGGGCACGGCCGCGGTGATGGCGGCGACAGCCGCAGCCCTGCACGCACTGACCCCGGACCTCTCCTGGCTGATCGGGACCGGCCTGGACCTGCAGCAGGTCGTGGACGCGCGCGGCCCGGAGTCCCTGCTGCTGGGCGGGGTCGCGGCGCTGGCGTGGGGCATCTGGGCGTGGGGTGTGCTGGGCCTGCTGCTGACGGCGCTCTCCGCCCTGCCCGGGATGGCCGGCGCCGCGGCCCGGGTCCTGGCGCGGGGACTGCTGCCGGCCAGCGCGCGCCGGGCCGCCGCCCTCGCACTGGGCGTGGGGTTGGTGACCGGTGGTCCGCTCCTCGCCGGCTGCACCGCCGGACCGGCCCAGCCGGGTGCCACGGTGGTCACCCTCACCGCCGCCACGGAGGACGCGGTGCCGGAGCGCCCGGCCGACGACCGAGCACCGGTGACGACGTCCGCAGGACCGGTGGCCGACTGGCCGGACGCCGCACCCGCGCCGGTCCCGTCCACGCCCGCCCCGTCCACGCCCGTTCCGTCCACGCCGGTCCCCTCCACGCCCGCCCCGTCCGCGCCGGCCTCTCCCGACCCCGCCCCCGACTGGCCCCTGCCGGCACCGGGTGACCACGTCGTCCTCCGCGGCGAGTGCCTGTGGGACATCGCCGCGGGCCACCTGCGGAGCGACTCCGGGCGGGAGCCGACCGCCGCGGAGATCGTCCCCGCGGTGCACGCCTGGTGGCAGGCCAACGCCGCCGTGATCGGCCCCGACCCCGACCTGTTGCTGCCCGGCCAGGTCCTGCACCCACCCGCGCGATGACCGACCCGACCCACGTCCCACCCGCGAACACCGGAGCACCGTGATGACCGCCCCCTCCCCCGCCGACGCCCAGCGGCAGACCCTCAGCGCCGCGACCCTGCGACTGGTCGTCGTGCCGACCCCGCAGCCACCGCTGGACGAGGGGCCGGCGGCCCGGTTGGTCCTCCCCGGCGTGCCCGTGCCTCGCCCGGCGCACCGGCCCGGTCCCCGACCGCGCCCCGAGGCCACGCCCGACGGCTACCCGGCGGGGTTCGGGCCGACCTGGTCCAGGCGCGCCGACCTCCCCGACCCACGCCTCGCCGGGCGACGACTGCTCACCCTGACCCTGGAGGCGCTGGCCGGACGACGACCGCTCACCCAGGTTCAGCCACTGACCTCGGCCGGTGTCTTCGCCGCGCTGAGCAGTGGCCGCCGCCCCCGCTGGTGCTCCGGCGGCACCGCACCCCTGCTGCTCGGGCAGGTGTACGTCTGCGAGCCCGTGGACGGGGTCGCGGAGATCAGCGCGGTGGCGCGCCGCTCCGGCCGGGCGCACGCGGTCGCCGCCCGGCTGGAGGGCATCGACGGGCGCTGGCGGTGCACCGCCCTGCAGATCGGCTGAGACGGCCCCGGCCACCTCACCGCTCGCGTGTCCCGCGGTGCCCCGCTGGTGGGCCGCCCGGACGACGAGGCCCCCGCCGGCGAACCGGCGGGGGCCTCGTGGGGTCCTCGGTCAGGAGCGGGACGGCGCTCCGTGGCAGACCTTGTACTTCTTGCCCGAACCGCACGGGCAGGGCGCGTTGCGTGCCGGCTCCTTGGTGCCGGTCACCGTGGCCGACTTCGCGGCCTTGGCCCGGCCGGCGTCCTTGGCCGACGCGTCCAGGCTCGGCGCGGAGTAGGTGAGGTTCTCGGCGCTGCGCCGCGGCTCGTCGAGCCCCCTGACCGCCAGCTCGGGCCCCGTGCCCGCCGGCTCGGCCTCCGCGACCTCCGGAGCCGCCGCGGCCGACCGGGCCTTCTGCGCAGCAGGGGACCGACGGGCGGCCGGTGCCCCCGCCGGGGCAGGAGCGGGAGCCGCAGCAGGAGCCGAGGCCGCCGCAGGTCCCGGAGCCGGCGGCGCAGCCGGGGCGGGAGCGGCCGCGGCCGCCGCAGGCCCGGTCCCGTCGCCGTCCGCGACGACCGGCGCGGACGCCGGGGTCGTCGGAGCGGACGCCGAGGCGACCGGAGCGGACGCGGGCGCGGCAGGGGCGGATGGAGCAGGTGCCGACGCGCCCGCGGCCGCCGCCCGGCGGGCCAGCACCTTCGCCGTCCCCGCCTGAGCGGCCGCCAGCGCACGCGCCTCGGCCTCGGCCTGCTTGGCCGCCGCCTCGGCCGCCTGCTGCTCCTTGGTCTTGACCTCCAGGTTGAACAGGAAACCGACCGACTCCTCCTTGATGCCGTCGAGCATCACGTTGAACATGTCGTAGCCCTCGCGCTGGTACTCCACGACCGGGTCGCGGTTGGCCATCGCGCGCAGGTGGATGCCGGCCCGCAGGTAGTCCATCTCGTAGAGGTGCTCACGCCACTTGCGGTCGAGCACGCTGAGCAGCACCCGCCGCTCCAGCTCGCGCATGACCTCCGCGCCGAGGGCGGCCTCCCGCTCCTCGTAGGCGCGGTGGACGTCGTCGGTCAGCCGCTCCTTGAGGACGTCGGCGGACAGCGCCGCCTGCTCCCCGTCGGCGACCTCGTCGAGCAGCTCCTGCACCGAGAAGCCCACTGGGTAGAGCGCCTTGAGGCCGCTCCACAGCTGGTCGAGGTCCCAGTCCTCGGCGTAGCCGGTCTCGGTCGCGCCGTCGACGTAGGCGCCGATGACGTCGTCGACCATGGCCCGGACCTGCTCGTGCAGGTCCTCGCCGTGCAGGATCTTGCGCCGCTCGTCGTAGATGACGGTGCGCTGCCGGTTGAGGACCTCGTCGTACTTGAGGACGTCCTTGCGGACCTCGAAGTTCTGCTGCTCGACCTGGGTCTGCGCCGAGCGGATCGCCCGGGTGACCATCTTGGACTCGATCGGCTGGTCGTCGGGGACGCGCAGCGTGGTCATCATCGACTCGAGCATCGGGCCGTTGAACCGGCGCATCAGGTCGTCGCCGAGGGACAGGTAGAACCGCGACTCGCCGGGGTCACCCTGCCGGCCCGACCGGCCGCGCAGCTGGTTGTCGATCCGGCGGCTCTCGTGCCGCTCGGTGCCCAGCACGTAGAGGCCACCGGCGTCGGTCACCTGCTCGTGCTCGGCCTTGACCTGCTCCTTGGCCTTCTCCAGCGCGCCGTCCCAGGCCGCCTCGTACTCCTCCGGCGTCTCCGACGGCGACAGGCCGCGGGCACGGAGGTCCTCGTCGGCGATGAACTCCGGGTTGCCGCCGAGCTGGATGTCGGTGCCGCGGCCGGCCATGTTGGTGGCCACGGTGACCGCGCCCAGCCGCCCGGCCTGGGCGACGATGTGCGCCTCCCGCGCGTGGTTCTTCGCGTTGAGGACCTCGTGCGGGATGCCGCGCCGCAGCAGCAGCTTCGAGAGGACCTCGGACTTCTCCACGCTCGCCGTGCCGACCAGGATCGGCTGGCCCGCCTCGTTCCGCTCGGCGATGTCGTCGATGACGGCGTCGAACTTCGCCTTCTCCGTCTTGTAGATGACGTCGGAGCGGTCCTCGCGGACCATCGGCCGGTTCGTCGGGATCGGGACGACGCCCAGCTTGTAGGTCTGGGAGAGCTCGGCCGCCTCGGTCTGCGCGGTGCCGGTCATCCCCGAGAGCTTCTCGTAGAGCCGGAAGTAGTTCTGCAGCGTGATCGTGGCGAGGGTCTGGTTCTCGTCCTTGATCTGCACCCTCTCCTTGGCCTCGATGGCCTGGTGCATGCCCTCGTTGTAGCGCCGCCCGGCCAGCACGCGGCCGGTGAACTCGTCGACGATGAGCACCTCGCCGTTGCTGACGATGTACTGCTGGTCGCGGTGGTAGAGCTCCTTGGCCTTGAGCGCGTTGTTCAGGTAGCTGATCAGCGGCGAGTTGACCGCCTCGTAGAGGTTCTCGATGCCGAGCTGGTCCTCGACGAACTCCACGCCCTCCTCGGTGACGGCGACCGTGCGCTTGGCCTCCTCCACCTCGTAGTGCACGTCACGCTTCATCAGCGGCACGATCCGCGCGAACTCGACGTACCACTTGCCCGCCGACTCGGCCGGGCCGCTGATGATCAGCGGGGTGCGGGCCTCGTCGATGAGGATCGAGTCGACCTCGTCGACGATCGCGTAGTGGTGCCCGCGCTGCACCAGGTCGGCCTTGTTCCAGGCCATGTTGTCGCGCAGGTAGTCGAAGCCGAACTCGTTGTTCGTGCCGTAGGTGATGTCGCAGGCGTACTGCTCGCGGCGGTGCGCCGGCCGCTCGCCGGAGAGGATCGTGCCCACGGAGAGGCCGAGGAACCGGTGCACCCGGCCCATCCACTCGGCGTCGCGCTTGGCCAGGTAGTCGTTGACCGTGACGACGTGCACGCCCTGGCCGGTCAGCGCGTTGAGGTAGGCGGGGAGGACGCCGGTCAGCGTCTTGCCCTCACCGGTCTTCATCTCGGCGATGTTGCCCAGGTGCAGCGCGGCACCGCCCATGATCTGGACGCGGAAGTGCCGCTGGCCGAGGGTGCGGGTGGCGGCCTCCCGGACGACGGCGAAGGCCTCGGGCAGGAGCTCGTCGAGGGTCTGCCCCTCCTCCAGGCGCTCCTTGAACTCGTCGGTCTTGGCCCGCAGCTCCGCGTCGGTGAGGTCGGCCACGTCGTCCGCCAGCGACTCGACCGCATCAGCGATCTTGTTCAGTCGCCGGAGGATCTTGCCCTCGCCGGCACGGAGGATCTTCGAGAACACCACGGACACCAGCGTAGGCGGCCCGCGCGCCGGACCCCGGCCAATGCCCCACAATCCCCCGGTGGCGCACGACCTGGACGACTTGGGCCCCGGCCTCCTCACCTTCCTCACCGAGCGGCACCTCGCCACGCTGACCACCCTGCGGCCGGACGGCACCCCGCACGTCGTCCCGGTCGGGGTGACCTACGACCCGACCACCCGCACCGCCCGGGTCATCACCTCCGGCACCTCGGCCAAGGCCCGGCACGTGCGTGCCGGCCGGTGTCGGGTGGCGGTCTGCCAGGTCGACGGCCGGCGGTGGGTGACCCTCGAGGGGACGGCGGTGGTGCGCGACGACCCCGCCTCGGTGACCGACGCCGAGGAGCGCTATGCCCGCCGCTACAGGCAGCCCCGGGAGAACCCGGCGCGGGTGGTGCTCGAGATCTCGGTCGACCGCGTGCTGGGCAACGCCTGATCATCGCTGCATGCCTTCGACTCCACGGCCCGGGCCAGAGGCTCGCCGCGAGCGTGCGAGTGGTGAGGGGGCCGGGGTCCTCTCGCTCTCCGGCATCGACCTGACCACCGAGGTGGTGCGCACCGAGCGTCTGGTGCTGCGCCCGCACCGCGCCGAGGACGAGGACGCCGTGCTGACCGCCTGCCAGGACCCCGGCATCCAGCGCTGGATCACCGCGATGCCCGTCCCCTACACGCGGGCCGACGCCCGCGGCTGGGTGAGCGAGGTCGCTCACCGGGAGCGGGCCGAGCGCCGGGGCCTGCCGGTGGCGGTCGAGGCCGACGGCGAGTTCGTGGGCTCGGCCGGGCTGCACCTGCGCGACGGCCGGTTCGGCCCCGAGGTGGGCTACTGGATCGCGCCGTGGGCCCGCGGCCGGGGGTACGCCGCCGAGACCGCGCACGCCCTCGCCGAGTGGGCGCTGGGCCTCGGGGCGCCGCGGGTGCACCTGGTCGCCGACGTCGACAACGCCGCCTCGCAGTCGGTGGCGGTGCGGGCGGGCTTCCGGCGGGAGGGCGTGGTGCGCTCGTGCCTCGACCGCCGCGACGGCACCCGGGGGGACGCGGTCCTCTTCGGCCGGGTGGCCGGCGACTGAGCGGAGGCGGGGCGCGGCGCGCCCCGCCTCCGCGAGGGGCTACAGAGGGGCCGCCGCTGGCTCGGCGGGTTGCCGGACGGCCTTGCCGTCCAGGGGGGCGTCGACGAGCCGGATGAGGCCGTAGTCGTAGGCGTGCCGGCGGTAGACGACCGTCGGCTGGCCGGTGTCGGCGCACATGAACAGGTAGAAGTCGTGGCCGACGAGCTCCATCTCGTGCAGCGCCTGGTCGACGGTCATGGGTGTGGCGGGGTGGTGCTTCTCGCGGACGATCTGCCCGGGCAGGTGCTCGTCGAGGTCGGTGACGTGCGGCCCCTCGGCGAGTTGACGGTCGCGGTCCAGGGACTCCAGGACGCCGGCGTCGGTGCCCCCGCCGACCCGGACGGAGGCCGGGGTGCGCCGGCCGTGGTGCACGCGGCGACGGTCGGCCGCCTTGCGCAGCCGGTGGTCGAGCTTGCCGCAGGCGATGTCCAGCGCGGCGTAGAAGTCGGGGGCGCTGGCCTCGGCCCGGATGACGGGGCCCTTGCCCCGCAGGGTGATCTCCACACGCTGGCACTGTGCGGACTGGCGCGGGTTCTTCTCGTGGAAGAGCTCCACGTCGAGGCGGAGGATCTTGAGCTTGCCGTCGAATCGTTCGAGCTGGCCGACCTTGTCCTCCACGTGTGTTCGGTAGTGCTCGGGGACTTCGACGTTCCGGCCACGGACCACGATCTCCATGAGACCTCCCGGTAGTTCGGGTTGTGATCGGTTCCACGCTAGTCGCCGTTCCCAGGTCCCGACAGTCGACCTCCGGCCCCTCCGGCGCGCCGCTCCACACCAGTCGGGAGCGCGCGCCGGGGCGTCGCCGCCACCACCGCGGCGAGCACCGGCGGGCCGTCGAGGGCAGCCGTGGGCGCCAGCACGGCAGCGGCCTCGGCGAGCGTCGCGCCGCTCGTCACGACGTCGTCGACCAGGACCAGGGCCGTGCCCGCGGGGAGCGGGGGGACGTGGTCGCGCAGGGCGAAGGTCCCGGCGAGGTTGGCCCGGCGCTGCGCCGCTGACAGACCCGCGGAGTCCCGGGCCCGGCCGGTGCGGCGCAGCAGACGCGCCTCGGCGGCGGGCAGGCCGGCCGCGCGCAGTTCGACGACCGCGCGCCCGGTCAGCTCGCGCACGTGGTCGCGCCCGCGCGTCCGCAGCGCCGCCCGCGAGCTGGGCACCGGGACCAGCCGGGCGGACGCGGGGACGACCGGCAGGCCGGCCAGCACGCCGGCGACCGCCAGGGCCAGGGCGGCGCCCAGCGGGCCGGCCAGCTCGGCGCGGCCGCGCTCCTTGAAGGCGTTGACCGCCGGGCGGACCGGACCGGTGTAGGCCCCGGCGGCCACCGTGGGCGGGAACCCGGCCGGGAAGCGGCGCGGCTGGGCCAGGTGCGGCACCGCGAGCAGCGCGGCGCAGCGGCCGCACAGCACCGCCCCGGGCAGCTCGCACCCTGCGCAGGTGCGCGGGAGGAGCAGGTCGGCCAGCGCCGCGACCACCCCGCCGTCCACTCCCCCAGCGTCGCTCCCGGTCCGCCGGCGGCCCAGGGGGGCGGGCGATCTGTGGACGGCCGGCCTACAGCGGGTAGAACGGCTCGTCGCCGGGCAGGGGCTGGGCGCCGCGGACGAGGGTCACCCAGGTCCCGCCGGCCACCTGCCACTGCCAGATGGTGCCGCCAGCACTCACCAGCGGTGCCCGGCCCGGCGCGGCGGCCACGCGGGTCGGCTGGCTGGGCAGGCCCGCGGTCGGCACCTCGCTCAGGCCCCAGCCGTCCACGCCGACGACGTAGGGGTCGATGCGGTCCTCGCCGGCGTCCCCGGCGAGGACGAGCAGGCTGCCCGCCGTCCGCCAGGCCACGTCGACCACGGAGGACAGCGTCGGGGCCACCTCGCGCAGGTCCCGCAGCGCCACCGGGCCCTCGTCGGAGCGCACCACCGTCCCGACGTAGAGGCTCTCCCGCTGCCCGTTCTCCACGACCACGGCCGCCCGCACCCCGTCCGGGGACAGCTGCAGCACCGTGGCCCGCCCCAGGCCCGGCAGCGTGGGGGCGTTGACCGGCTGCGCCGTGCCGCCCGCCGGCACCCGCACCACCGCACCGCCGTCCCGGACGACCCAGAACTCCGCCCGCGTGGCGGCCACCGTCGGCACGCTGAGGGTGCCTCCGGAGAGGACCGGGGTCAGGTCGCCGCCGTAGGGCCCGGCGAGCAGGGTGGCCTGACCCTCGGCGTCGGTGACGCCGACCATCTCCCCGAGCTCGCCGGTGCGCGCGCTGGACACCGCCGCGCTGGTGAGCCGGTAGGCGCCGGTCCCGGCCGGGCCGGGCACCGGTGCGGCGTCCACGGTGCGCAGCGCGCCGCCGTCGACGTAGTGCCCGACGGCGTCCACCGGCACCGCGTCCGGGTCGAACGCCGCCCAGGTGTCCACCGTCTGCTCGACCGGGACGCCGTCGAGGCCCAGCGGCTCGCCGTCGACGAGGATCTCCACCGACCGGACGGTGAGCGGCTCCAGGGTCCAGACCAGCTGCGCCGACAGCTGCGACAGCTGCGCCTCCGAGGCGTCGGTCAGCCCGGTCAGGTCGACGGTGAGCGTCTGGGCCGACGCGGTGACCGTGCTGCGCAGCGAGGCGCCGGCCAGCTGGTTGCCCACCCCGGCCGAGAGCACCGACGACGGCCCGTCGAGCAGCCGCTCGACCAGCACCGTCGGCTGCGCCTCGCCGCTGATCAGGTACCGCGGGTCGGGCACCACGCGCTGCCCGGTGGGGTCGACGAAGTAGAGGTCCCGCCGCTCGTACAGGCGCTCGAAGTCCGGTTCGAGGATGAGCAGGCCGTCCGGCGGGTCGGTGATCCGCCACTCGCCGTCGACCTGCGAGAGCGTGAACTCCCGGGTGTAGACCTCCTGCGGTGCCACGGTGAACACGCCGCGCTGGTCGATCGTGCCGAGCTGGTTGGCGGTGACCACGACCGTGCCGGCGTCGGTGGTCACCGTCGCGTAGTCCTGGCCGAGGACGGTGATGCCCGCCTCGTCCGACCACGACCCCGCCGCGTCCGGGGCGAGGTGTTCGCGGGCGACCGGGTGGCCGCGGACGGCGCTGGCCGCGGCCTCGACGAAGCCCCGGACGATCTCCTCCGGGGTCGCCCCCGGTTCCGGCGACAGCGGTTCGATGCCGACGTCCCCGTCGGGGCGGGTCGGCGCCTGGGTGATCTGCACCGTCGGCGAGCTCGTCGGCACCGTCGAGCACCCGGTCAGGGCGAGGACGACGGCGACCAGAGCACCTCCGCGGACCGCCGCGCGGCGCGTCACGCCGTACCCCCGGGACCTCGGGCGACCGCCGGCCGGAGCGGCAGCGGCGAGCTGGTGAGGTCCGCGCCCGCGGTCAGCGGCAGGGTCAGCCGGAACTGCGCGCCGGCACCCGGCTGGCCCCACACCTGCAGCCAGCCGCCGTGCAGCCGGGCGTCCTCCAGGCTGATCGACAGGCCGAGGCCGCTGCCGCCCACGGTGCGCACCCGCGAGGGGTCGGCTCGCCAGAACCGGTCGAACACGTGCTGGGCCTCCGCCGAGGAGAGCCCCACCCCGTGGTCCCGGACGGTGACCGCGGCCGCCGTCCGGTTGGCCGCCCAGGTGATCTCCACCGGCTTGCCGGCGCCGTGCTCGATCGCGTTGCCGACCAGGTTGCGCAGGATCCGCTCGACCCGCCGGGCGTCGACCTCGGCGATGACCTCCTGGTCGGGGCCGGTGACCGACAGCTCGCAGGCGTGCCGCTCGGCGAGCGCCGACATCCCGGCCGCCACCCGGCTTACCAGGGCCCCGAGGTCGGTGGGCGCCGCGTCCAGGACGGCGGCTCCGGCGTCGTAGCGGCTGATCTCCAGCAGGTCGGTCAGGAGGGCCTCGAACCGGTCCAGCTCGGTGTGCAGCAGCTCCGCCGACCGGGCCACCGACGCCGAGAAGTCCCCCCGCGACTCGTAGAGGATCTCGGCGGCCATCTGCACCGTGGTCAACGGCGTCCGCAACTCGTGGGACACGTCGGAGGTGAACCGCTGCTGCAGCTGGGAGAGGCCCTCCAGCTGGGTGATCTGCCTCTGCAGGCTGTCGGCCATCGCGTTGAAGCTGGTGGCCAGCCGGGCGAGGTCGTCCTCGCCGCGCACCGCCATCCGTTCCTCGAGCTGCCCCTCGGCCAGCCGCTGCGCGGTGCCGGCCGCCTGGCGCACCGGGTCGACGACCAGCCGGGTCACCAGCACGGCGATCCCGACGACGAACAGGGTGAGGGCGATGCCGCTGATCACCACCGTGCTGCGGAACAGCGACAGGCTCTCCTCCTCCTGGTCGAGGGGGAAGGCGTAGTAGAGCTCGATGCGCTCGACCGACGAGGCGTCCGTGGGCACGGGGGCGCCGATCAGCAGGGTCGGCCGCGGCTCCCCGGTGGCGTCGGGGACCATGGCGTACTGGGAGAACTGGCCGCCGGAGGCGACGTCGGAGCGCAGGTCGGCCGGGATCGCCGGGTAGACGTAGCGGCGGCTGGTGGCCGTGCGCTCGGTGTCCCCGCTGCGGTGCACCATGACGACGTCGAAGTCACCGGCCGGCCCCCCGCGTTCCAGGAGGCTCTTGACGGTGCGGTCGAGCGTGGAGCGCACGCTCGCGGCGTCCCCGGTGGCGATGCCGGCGACCTCGGTCTGCGCGTACAGGACCCCGGCCTGCGCCTGGTCGATGGCCGCCTGCCGCTTCACCGACAGCAGCTGGTCGCGGATCTGGCTGAACAGCACCATGCTGACGATCACCACGACCGTGCCGGCGACGACCATCGTGATCGCGCCGATGCGCACGTGCAGCGACGAGCGCCAGGCGTGCAGCGCCCGGGCGCCCAGCCGCCGGGTCACCCGCTGGGCGCGGCCCGCCCGGCCGCGCAGCTGTCGCCGGAACGACTCCAGGTCGCCCGACAACCGGCCGCGTTCTTCGGTCGCCGGCGCAACCACCCCGGCCGAGGACGACGACACCGCGGCCGGCTCGGCCGGCGGCACGTCGGCGTGGGTCCCTGCGGGGACCGACGGGGACTCCGACCGGGTCGTGCTCACGGTCGGACCGGGCGGCCCACCACCGGGCCGGTCCCGGCGCCCTCCGGTCCACGACCGTCCGGCAGGACGACGGAGCCGGTCACGGGGGCCCGGCCTTGTAGCCGACACCGCGCACGGTGAGCACGATCTCCGGCTTCTCCGGGTCGCGCTCGATCTTGGCGCGCAGCCGCTGGACGTGGACGTTGACCAGCCGGGTGTCGGCCGCGTGCCGGTAGCCCCACACCTGCTCGAGGAGCAGTTCGCGGGTGAACACCTGCCGCGGCTTGCGGGCCAGCGCGACCAGCAGGTCGAACTCCAGCGGCGTGAGCGCGATCGGGACGCCGTCCCGGGTGACCTGGTGGGCCGGGACGTCGATCTGCACGTCGCCGATGGAGAGGTTCTCGGCCTGCCCGGTCTCGCCGCGGCGCAGCTGCGCACGCACCCGCGCGACCAGTTCGACCGGCTTGAACGGCTTGGTGACGTAGTCGTCCGCGCCGGCCTCGAGGCCCTGGACGACGTCGATCGTGTCGCCCTTCGCGGTGAGCATGACGATCGGGACCGTCGACTGGGTGCGGATGTCCTGGCAGATCTGCAGGCCGTTGCGGCCGGGCAGCATCAGGTCGAGCAGCACGATGTCGGGGCGGGTCTGCTGGAACACGCCCACCGCCCGGTTCCCGTCGGAGACGAAGGCGGGTTCGTACCCCTCGCGCCGGAGCACGATGCCGAGCATCTCGGCGAGGGCGGCGTCGTCGTCGACGACCAGGACTCGGCCGCGGCTGGACCCGTTCTGGGGAGCGGTGGGTGGCACGGCGACCATTCTGCGCTGACCGCGCGCAAAAGCGGGGACACCCGCCCGGTCGTCGACCGGACGGGTGCCCCACGGGTGTCGCCCGTCGCAGTGGTACTGCCCAGGCGACGTACTGGAACGGCCCCTCTGCAGGGCCCCGCCGCGAGCGTGCGAGCGGTGGGGGGCAGGGGCGGCCCCCCTGCAGGGCCCCGCCGCGAGCGTGCGAGCGGTGGGGGGCAGGGGCGGCCCCGCTGCAGGGCCCCGCCGCGAGCGTGCGAGCGGTGGGGGGCAGGGGGGTCCTTCTAGTACCTGTAGTGGTCGCTCTTGAACGGACCCTCGACCGGCACGCCGATGTAGTCGGCCTGCACCTTGGTCAGCTCGGTCAGCTTCACGCCGAGCGCGTCCAGGTGCAGCCGGGCCACGTGCTCGTCGAGCTTCTTCGGCAGCACGGTGACCGTGGGGGCCTGGCCCTCGTAGGCGGCGCGGTTGGTCCACAGCTCGATCTGGGCGAGCACCTGGTTGGAGAAGGACGCGCTCATCACGAAGCTGGGGTGCCCGGTGGCGTTGCCCAGGTTCAGCAGCCGGCCCTCGGAGAGCACGATGATCGTGTGGCCGTCGGCGAACCGCCACTCGTCGACCTGTGGCTTGATCGTCGTCCGCTCGATGCCCGGCGTCCGGGCCAGCCCGGCGATGTCGATCTCGTTGTCGAAGTGGCCGATGTTGCCCACGATCGCCTGGTGCTTGGTCCGGCCGAGCTGCTCGGCGGTGATGATGTCCTTGTTGCCCGTGGCCGTGATGATGATGTCGGCCTTGCCGATCACCTCGTCGAGCGTGGTCACCTCGTAGCCGTGCATCGCCGCCTGCAGCGCGCAGATCGGGTCGATCTCGGTGACGATCACCCGGGCGCCCTGGCCGCGCAGCGACTCCGCGCAGCCCTTGCCGACGTCGCCGTAGCCGCAGACCACGGCCACCTTGCCGCCGATCATGACGTCCGTGGCGCGGTTGATGCCGTCGATGAGCGAGTGCCGGCAGCCGTAGAGGTTGTCGAACTTGCTCTTGGTGACCGAGTCGTTGACGTTGATCGCCGGGAACAGCAGCCGGCCCTCGCGGGCGAGCTCGTACAGGCGCATGACGCCGGTGGTGGTCTCCTCGGTGACGCCCTTGATCCCCTGGCCGATCCGGGTCCAGTAGCCGCCGTCCTGCGCGAGGGTGCCGCGCAGCGCCTCGAGGATGACGCCGTACTCCTCTGAGTCGGCCTCGGTGGTGTCGGGGACGACGCCGTCGGCCTCGAAGCGGGTGCCCAGGTGCACCAGCAGGGTCGCGTCGCCGCCGTCGTCGAGCAGCATGTTGGGGCCGACGACGTCGCCGCTCTCGTCGCGGAACTCGAACAACCGCTGGGTGCACCACCAGTACTCCTCCAGCGTCTCGCCCTTCCAGGCGAACACCGGGACGCCGGTGGGCTCCTCGGGGGTGCCGTCGCCGACGACGATCGCGGCGGCGGCGTGGTCCTGGGTGGAGAAGATGTTGCAGCTCACCCAGCGGACGTCGGCGCCCAGCGCCCGCAGCGTCTCGATGAGGACGGCGGTCTGCACGGTCATGTGCAGCGAGCCGGCGATGCGCGCGCCGGCCAGGGGCTGCTGGTCGCCGTACTCGGCGCGCAGCGCCATGAGGCCGGGCATCTCGTGCTCGGCGAGGGTGATCTCCTTGCGGCCGAAGCCGGCGAGGGAGAGGTCGGCGACCTTGAAGTCGCCGTCGGTCAGTACACGGGTGCCAGTGCTGGCGGTCATGTCGCTCCTGCATCCGCGGCCGCCGCGACGGGCCGCGGACGGATCTCGGGGTCGGGGTTCGAAGCGAGCATGCCGAGGCCTCGGCGGGGCTCGTACCGCCGGCCAGTCTACGGCAGGCCCGCCGAGGCCCTCCGGACCACGACGCGTCCCCCGCCGGGGTCGGGACGGGACCGGCTCAGGTCGCGGTCGAGACGAGCGTGACGCCGGCGACGATCAGGACCAGCCCGAGCAGCAGGCGGGGGGTCATCGGCTCGTGCAGCACCAGCCACGCCAGCAGCGTGCTGAAGGCGATCGTCACCCCGACCGCGATCGGATAGGCGACCGAGAGCGGCACGCGCGCGAGCACGACCAGCCAGAGCAGGAAGCTGGCGGCGTAGCTGGCCGCACCGAGCCCGGCGAGCAGCACCGGGCCGCGGGCGATCTCGCCGGCGCGCACGAGCGCCCCGGCGCTGGCGAGGTTCGCGCGCAGCAGCACCAGTCCGACGACGCCGAGCACCACGTAGCCGGCGAAGGCGCCCAGGACCCCGGCCGACAGCCGCTGGACCAGCACCCTCAGGCCCCCGACGGGACGGCGACGGCGAACAGGCTGACGCCCCGCCGCCGGCCGACCGGGAGCAGGCGCTCCAGGGCGACGACGGCACGCAGGCCGGCGTTGACCACGGCGGGCACCTCCTCGAGGTCGCTGCCCGAGCTCTTGCTGCGCCGCAGGACGGCCACGGGCCGCAGCAGGACGTTCCACGACCAGAGGCGCTGCACCTCGAACCCGGCGCCGGCGAGGAGGTCGCGCAGGCTCTCGGCGGTGTACCGGCGCAGGTGCCCGACGGCGTCGTCGTGGGCCGACCACAGTGCGGGATCGGCGGGGACGGCGACGACGAGGACGCCGTCCGGGCGCAGCACGCGGCGCAGCTCGCGGGCGGCCCGGTCGTCGTCCTCGAGGTGCTCGAGGACGTCGAGGGCGGTGACGACGCTCATCGACCCGTCCCGCAGCGGCAGGCCGTGGGCGTCGGCCCGGCTGACCTGCAGGCCGCGGGAGCGCGCCAGCTCGGCGCCGGTCTCGGAGTACTCGAAGGCCAGCGTGCGCCAGCCGAGCGACTCGAGCACCCGGGTGTTGCCGCCCGCGGCCGCGCCGATGTCGGCGGCCCAGCCGCCGGTGCGACGGTCCCGCAGGATCCTGCGCAGGACGGTCCGCCGCTCCGCGTACCACCAGTGGCGGTCCTCGAGCCGGGCGAGCTTGTCGATCTCAGCGGCGTCCACGGAACTCCTCGTCGTCGTCGAGGACGTCGGCACGCGCCTCCTGGTGCACCCGGTACAACGGCCGACGCTGCACCTCCTCGTAGATCCGGCCCACATAGGCGCCCAGCACGCCCAGGCACAGCAGTTGCACAGCCGCCAGGAACAGCACCGCCACCGACACCGAGGCCCAGCCGGGCACCGTCCGCCCGAGGACGAACGAGACGATGACGGCGACCGCGCCGAGCAGCGCCAGCACGGCGGCCGAGGCGCCCACGGTGGTGGCCAGCTGCAGCGGCGAGGTCGTGAACGACGACAGGCCGCTCCAGGCGAGGCTCACCATCTTGCGCAGCGAGTACTTGGTCCGGCCGGCGGCACGGGCCTCGCGCGGGTGCTCGACCACGGCGCTGGAGAAGCCGAGCCACGGGATGAGCAGCCGGTAGACCCGGTGGCGCTCCGGCAGCATGCGCAGCGCCAGCACCACCCGCCGGGACAGCAGCCGGAAGTCGCCGACGTTGTCGGGCAGGCTGACGCCCGCGCTGCGGCGCATGAGGTCGTAGTACGCCGCCGCCGTCCAGCGCTTGAAGCGAGAGTCGCTGCTGCGGTCCGACCGCCGCGCGTAGACGACGTCGACGCCGTCGGTGACGGCCCGGTCGAGCATCACCGGGATGAGCTCGGGCGGGTCCTGCAGGTCGGCGTCCATCGTGACGACGTAGTCGCCGCAGGCGTGGTCCAGCCCGGCGGTGAGCGCCATCTGGTGCCCGACGTTGCGCGCGAGCAGCAGCGGGCGCAGCTGCGGCCACGTCCGGGCGATCGTGCGCAGGACCTCGGCGGTGCCGTCCCGCGAGCCGTCGTCGACCATGACGACCTCGTAGGTCTCGCCCAGCCCGTCGAGGACCGGGCGGAGACGGCCCACGAGCAGCGGCAGGACCTCGGACTCGTCGTAGCAGGGGACGACCACGGTCAGGCACGGCCTCGACGCCGGCGGTCCGGTCATGCCGCGCCCGGGCCGACGGCGGTGCGGGGGCCGACCCATTCACCGGTGCCGAGCACGCGGTGATCCGACTCCATGATCGGACTATAACGGCGGGCGCCGGATCCCTCCTTCCCCCAACGGTGGGCTCGTCGCCCGCTTCGGGGATCACCGCGCGGTAACTTGCCGTGGGGTCGGCGCTCCGGGCGTCCAGCAGCGGACAGCGGTCCCGCCGACCGGCCGACGGCCCACCGGCGCCACCCACCACCGACTGCAGAGGACGCATGCGCACTCCCCTCCCGCCGCTGCGGGACACCGAGCCGGCTCCCCGCGGCGTGGTGGACCGGCCGCGCCCGCCGGCCCCGCCGAGGACCTGGCCGGCGGTCGTGCTGTCGACGGTGGTGGTGGCGGGGCTGTTCACGATCCTCTTCCTGCGCAACCACCGGTTCGCCTTCATCGACGACCGGCAGGCCGACGGCGTCGCCAAGCTCGTCGACATGGGCCGGATCCTGGAGTCCGGCGAGTGGCCGTGGCTGAGCACGGACGTCGTCAACAGCGGCGGCTACGCGGTCGAGTACCAGAACGGCGTCTTCAACCCGGTCAACCTCGCCTTCGGCGTGCTCATGGGGCACCTCGACGACGCTGCCCTCGGCTCCTTCCTGCAGCTCCTGGCCCACCTCGTGCTGCTCACCGCCGCGGCCGCGTGGCTGGGACGACTGGTCGGCCTGTCCACGCCCTGGGCGGTGGCCTTCGCCGTCTCGGTCGGCTTCGGTCCGTACACCGTGTTCTGGGGAGCGAACTGGTACCAGGCGATCATCTCGTTCTCGTGGTTCGTGCCGGCCGTCGCCGCGGCCGTGGCGCTCCACCTGAGGGGCCGGCAGCGCCACGGGTGGGTGCTCCTGGTGGCGACGTACATGTGCCACCAGAGCGGCTGGCCCCTGGCCATCCCGGTCCTGGGCGCGTTCGTCGCCGTCCTCGTCGGAGCCCGCCTGCTCACCGGTCAGCCCCGCGGGAGGACCGCGTGGATCGCCGCCTGGTACGGGGGTGGCGTCCTCACGTCGCTCGTCGGGCTGTACCCCCTGGTCACCTCCTTCGAGTTCGCCTCCCGCAGCTCCTCGATCACCAACGCGCGCAACTTCAACGTCGCGCCGCTCGAGGGCCTGCTGCACGCCGGTGACCCGTCCTACTGGGGCTGGTTCATGAACTTCGACGGCTACCGGCTGCAGGACCTCCCGCACTTCTACGTGGCCTGGTTCGTCGTGCCGGTGCTCCTCTTCTGGCGGCCGGGCCCGGCGATGCGGCTGCCGAGGGTCCGCGCCCTCCTGGTCGCGACCGGCGTCCTGCTGCTGCTGACGGTGCTCGGCACGCTGGGACCGGAGCGGCTCTCGGTCTTCCGGTTCCCGACCCGCTTCCTGCAGTACGAGGGGTTCTTCCTGCTGCTCCTGGTCGCGCTGCTGGTGGCCCACGGCAGCTTCGCCTTCACGCGGCGGAGGCTGGCGGCGCTGGGCGGCGTCCTCGCCCTGGTCACGGTCAACGCGCTGCAGGCCGACCCGGACGGCGTCGGCCGCGTCCTCGGGATGAACGCCCTGGTCGCGGCGCTCTGCCTCGGCCTGGTCGGCGTCCGCGTCGCCCGCTCGGCAGGGAGCCGCCCGCGGCTGCTCGGGCGGGCCGCGCCGGGCCGTTCCGCGGGTGTCACCGCGGCCGCGGGCACGGTCGTGGTCATGGTGGTCGTGGCCCTCGCCAACCCGATGGCCCGGGGCGCCGACTGGGGTTTCCCGCACGACCTGTCGACGGTCCAGTCCCTGAGCCAGCGCGACTACACGCTGTGGTACGGCTCCTACCCCCCGCTCGCGGACCCGACCGAGCTGCCCTCGCCCGTCGACGAGGTGGCCGACTTCTACGCCGAGTACCGCCCCTCCTCCACGGGCCTGCTCACCGGCGACCGGCAGGTGAACGGGTACAGCCCGCTGGCCCACCGCTACCTGCGCGAGCACGTGCCGCTGGACGACCAGGGCAACTTCGACGACGAGGAGGACGCCCAGGCGTTCACGGCCGTGGACCCGGAGACCGGCCTGACCTGGCTCGAGCTGCTGCGCGTCGACCAGGTCATCGCCGTGTTCGGGCCGGCCGACGTGCTGCTGGCGGGCGAGCTGGACGACTCCTGGCGGCGCGTCGGCGAGGGTGAGCACACCTCGATCTACCGCCGGGCTCCCTACGACCTGCCGGGGCTGGTGTCCTACGCCGCGCCCGGGGTGGACGTGGCAGCCGGGGAGTCCTGCCGGCTCCAGCACTCCCGGGAGTGCGTGGGCGTCACCGTCGCCGGTGACGACCCGGGCCGGGTCGTGTTCGCCCGGCTGTGGTTCCCCGGCTACTCCGCGACGCTCGACGGGGAGCCGGTCGACGTCGTCCGGCACGACGGCACGCTGGTCGCTGTCGACCTGCCCCCGGGCACCGACGGGGAGCTGGTCCTCTCCTACCGCTCGCCCGGGTTCGTGCCGCTCGCAGGCCTGGCGGTCGCCGTGGTCGTCGGGCTGGCCGTCGCCCAGGTGGTCGCCCACCGCCGGCGCCGGTCACCGGCCGCCGGGCCCGGGGCCCAGGCCGCCGTCGGGACCGCTCCACGGTCGGAGGACGGCTCCGGGAGCGCCCGGCCGGCCGCAGCGGAGCCACCGGCGGCGAGCTAGCTCGAGCCGGCGGGCCCCGGCCGGGAGGGGCCGGGGTCAGGACTCGCAGCCGACGCCGTCCCCGTCGCCGTCGAAGGTGTCCCGCCAGCCCGGCTCGCCGCGGCGGATCGGCGCGGCCCCGGCCGCCCGGACCGCCGCGCAGTCGGGGTAGGACACCTCCCCGGCCGGCACCGACTCCGGAGCTGCCGGTCCGCCGTTGCCGGGCAGCCGCTGGTCCGGGCAGCCCGACAGCACGGTGGCGGCGGCGTTGCGCTCGGCGCGGGTCATCCACAGCCCGTAGCCGGCCTTCACCGCGACCTGCCGGGCGACGTAGGCGCACCGGTAGGCGCTGTTGGGCGGCAGCCAGGTGGCCGCGTCGCCGTCGCCCTTCTGCATGTTGAGCGGGCCGTCGACGGCGAGCAGGTTGAGCGGGTCGTTGGCGAAGGCGGTGCGCCGGGCGGTGTCCCAGCCCTGGGCGCCCTTCTGCCAGGCGTCCGACAGCGCGACGACGTGGTCGATCTGCACGTCGTCGCTGGTGTCCTCCCCGCGACGGAACGCGATGGTGTCCCCCGAGTAGGGGTCCTCGAGCGTGCCGCTCAGGACGACGCAGTCGTTCGTGCCCGGCCGGAACGTCTCCTCCTCGAGGTCCCGGGCGAGGACGTCGTTGCGGGTGTCGCACCCGTTCCGGTCGGTGTCCACCCAGCCGTCCCCGAACCGCTCCCGCTCGTAGCCGGTCCGGGGAGCCCGGCCCTTGACGTCGATCTCGCCGAGCGCGGCCAGCGCGGTGCCGGGCGGCGCGGTGGCGACGACCTCGTCCGCGGCCTCGTCGGAGAGGACGCCGGTGAGCGGTCCACCGTCCACCCCGCCGGTACCGGTGAGCAGCTCACAGCCGGTCAGGCCCGTGGCGAGGGCGAGCGCGACCGCACCGGCGGCGAGCCGGCGCAGCGGCGGGCGGGCGGGGACGGACACGACCCATCGAACGCTAGGCCGCGAGGACAGGACGCGCGCCGGCGACACGCCCGCGTCAGCCGGCCGGCGGTGCCCCGGGGACGGTCACGCGGACGACGACCTGCTCGTTGTTGGAGGTGTAGGCCTCGTACCGGGCCTCGGCCCCCGTACGGTCGAGCCACTCCTGCCAGGCGCGGAACTCGTGGTCCTCCCAGCCGGGGAAGTTGAAGAACTCGTCGAACACCAGCACCGCCCCGGCGGCCAGTCGCGGGCCGACCAGGTCGAGGACCGTGACCGCCGAGGAGTACAGGTCTCCGTCCACGTGCACGAAGTCGACCACGCCGGGGTGGGTGGCCAGAAAGCCGGGCAGGGTGTCCTCGAACCAGCCGACCACCAGCTCGGCGCCCTCCACGTCCGGGAGCTCGCTGACGGCGAAGGCGCCGGCCCGCACGTGCGGCCGGTAGTCCTCGGGCAGGCCCTGGAAGGAGTCGAAGCCGAACACGCGGCGGCGTGCCCGATGCTGGGCGATGACCTCCAGCGACCGCCCCTCGAAGACGCCGAACTCCAGGGCCAGGCCACCCCGGGGCGCGATGCGCAGGCCGTGCTCCAGGGTGCCGCGCGGGTCGTGGAACGCGCGCGCGGTCGGCATCGCCCGCGCGGCGAACCGGGCCGACGCGCTCGCGGCGTCGCGCTCCCCCGCAGCGAGCAGGTCCCGCCGAGCGCGGAACTCCACGTCGTGGACGGCGTCGATCGCCCGGTCCACCTCGGTCTGGACGACCTCACGGACGGCCTCTCGGACCACGCCCGCCAACCGTGCCTCGAGCCGCGCCGACAGCCCGCGCCACACCGCTCCCCCGGGCCGGTCCCTCCGTCGGCCCCACGGTCTCCCCGACACGCGCGTGCCCCCCCTCCGCGGTCAGCCCGCCGCGAGCCCCGTCCGGGGACTGCCCTCCGCCGGGGGGCGGTACACGACCAGGACGGCCCGGTCCTGCCCCGCGCCGGCGACACGCCCGCCCGGATCAGGCGAGGTTCGTGGTGGTCCGGTACAGGACGGCCGGTCCGCGGGCGGTCACCGGCTCCCCCGCCGGGACGAAGGCCGACATCCCCTTCGCCAGGACGAGCTCGCCGTCACCGTCGCCCAGCACGGCCCTCCCCTCGGTGCACAGCAGGACCTGCGGGCCGCGCGTGGTGAGCGACCCCCGGTCGGTGCCCAGCTGGACGCGGGTGAGGTCGAAGTCCTCGACCGGCACGGGGTAGCGCAGGCCGCCGGGTCCGAGCACCGGGTGGATGACCGGCACCTTGCCGTCGCTGAAGTCGAGCACCTCGATCAGCGCCGCCAGGTCGACGTGCTTGCTGGTCAGCCCGCCCCGCAGCACGTTGTCGGAGCATGCCATGACCTCCACGCCGGCTCCGTACAGGTAGGCGTGCAGGTTGCCGGCGGGCAGGAACACCGCCTCCCCGGGCGCGAGCTTCAGGTGGTTGCACATCAGCGAGATGACCACGCCGGGGTCGCCGGGATAGGCCTGCGCGAGCGTCGCGGCCCACCGGTAGGTGTTGATGAACTCCGGGTCGTGGGCGGCCACGAACCGGGCAGCGGCCTGTGCGACGGCCTCGACCAGCGAGACCCGGCGCCGGCCGGACAGCGCCAGCAGCTGCGGGATCGCCGCCCGCAGGCCGCGTCGGGCCAGCGCGGCGATGGTCGGCTTGAGCTCGGGCAGCTGCAGCTTGGCCAGGCAGTGCAGCGACTCCTCGACCGGCCGGAAGCCGCACAGCGCCTCGAACGTGGTCAGCGCGAGCAACAGCTCGGGCTTGTGCCACGGGTCCTTGAAGGTCCGCGTGGGGTCGTCGTGCGGGACGCCCGCGGCCTCCTCGGCGGCGTACCCGGCGGCGGCCTGCTCCGTGGTCGGGTGGGCCTGCAGGGACAGCGGCCGGTCGGCGGCGAGCACCTTCATGAGGAAGGGCAGCCGCTCCCCGAAGCGGTCGACGACCCGCGTCCCGAGCAGCCGTTCGGGCTCCTCGGCGATGGCCTTGTCCAGGGGACGGCCGTCGGCCAGCAGGCTCGGCTCGTCGGGGTGGGCGCCGATCCAGAGCTCCGCGTGCGGCCGGTCCGCAGGGCTGGGCCGGCCGAGCAGCTCGGGGATGACCGTGCGGCTGCCCCATGGGTAGAAGCGGACCCCGCTGGTGAGCTGCCACATCACGGACGAGGCTACGGGTGGGTCGAGCACACCGGACATGTCGGAACTCCCATGTGCTGATGGAGCCGCCGCCGGGAGTCCTCCCCCTGTCGAGGGAGCGGCCCCGCCGGTCCTCAGACAGCGGAGCGTACGTCCGCGGCGCCCAGCCGTGCGGCGTCGGCGGTGCGGTCGTCGGGCATCCGCTGCGACTCCCGCTCGGCCGCCACCCGGGCCGCGTAGTGCGCGACCTCCCGTTCGGTGCGCTCCCGGTCCCACCCCAGCGGCCCGGCCATCAGCTCGGCGACCGCCGGCGCGGTCTCCGTCCCCCGGTGGGGGGTGGTGATGGAGATCCGCGTGCGCCGGGTGAGGACGTCGTCCAGGTGCAGCGCCCCCTCCACCAGCACCGCGTGCACGACCTCGGCGGCCAGGTGCGCCGGCGCCCCGGGCAGCGGCCGACCCAGCGCCGGGTCGGCACGCACCAGGTCGAGCACCTGCTCCACCTCGTCGCCGTGCCGGTGCAACAGCCGGTCGACGGCGTCGCCGGGCAGGCCGGTGGCGGCGGCCAGCGCGGGTCCGGTGCCGCGGACGGCGTCCCAGCGGTGCGCGCCGACCAGCGGCAGGTGCGCGGTCCGCGAGGCCGGCACGCCCGGGAGCGCGGCCGTGGCGGCGTCCACGGCGTCGGCGGCCATCACGCGGTAGGTCGTGTACTTGCCGCCGGCCACCAGGACCAGCCCGGGGACGGGCGTGACCACGGCGTGCTCGCGGGAGAGCCGGCTGGTCTGGTCGGCCTCCCCGGCCAGCAGCGGGCGCAGGCCGGCGTAGACGCCGACGATCTGGTCGGTGGTGACCGGCTTGGACAGCACCCGGTTGACCTGGTCGAGCAGGTATCCGATGTCGGCGCTGCTGGCCGCGGGGTGGTCGCGGTCGAGCTTCCACGGGGTGTCGGTGGTGCCGATGATCCACTGGTCGCCCCACGGGATGACGAACAGCACGCTGGTCGGCGTCCGCAGGATCAGCCCGGCCCGCGCGTCGTCCGGGACGTCCCCGGCGTCGATCGCCGAGCGCGGCACCACCAGGTGCACCCCCTTGGAGGCGCGCACCCGCAGGCTGGGCGCGCTGGTGCCGAGCATCGCGCCCACGTCGTCGCTCCAGACCCCGGTGGCGGCCACGACGCTGCGGGCGCGGACGGTGAACGTGGACCCGTCGGTGAGGTCGGTCGCCCGCACGCCCACCACCGGCGCCCCGCTGCCCTCGCCGTCCCGCACCAGCCCGGTCACGCGGGCGCTGGAGAGCACCCGGGCTCCGTAGCCGGCCGCCGTGCGGACGACGGCGAGGGTGTGCCGGGCGTCGTCGACCTGGGCGTCCCAGTAGCGGATGGCCCCGACCACGGCGTCGGCCCGCAGCGCCGGGAACGCGGCGAGGGTCGCCCGGCGGGACAGGTGGCGGTGCGCCGGCAGCGCCCGGTCGGCGTCGAGCGCGGCACCGAGGACGTCGTAGAGGGCCACCCCGGCGCCGTAGTACGCCCGTTGCCAGGCCGGCGCGGTCAGCGGCAGCAGGAACGGCAACGGCCGGACCAGGTGCGGCGCGATCGTCTGCAGCAGCCGGGTCCGCTCGTGCAGGGCCTCGCGGACCAGCGGGAACGCGAGCTGCTCCAGGTAGCGCAGGCCGCCGTGGATCAGCTTGCTCGAGCGGCTCGAGGTGCCGGCCGCCCAGTCCCGGGCCTCCAGCAGCCCCACCGACAGACCGCGGCTGGCCGCGTCCAGCGCGGTCCCCGCCCCGGTGACCCCGCCACCGACGACGAGCACGTCGACGACCTCGTCGGCCAGCCGGGCTCGGTCGGCCCGGCGGCGCGCCGGTGACAGGTGCGTGCGGTCCATGGCTCCACTCTCCCCCGACACGGGGACCGGTCGCGGCAGGCGGGGCGCACCGGCGGGCCGGGGCCCCCGTGGCGTGCTCCGACCTGCGAGGCGGGGGGAGGGCTGTCCCGCCCCGAGCACCGTGACCTACCGGACGGCCACCCTTCGAGGCCCCGCTGGCCCGTCCCGGGTCCCGCCCTGAGCCTGGGAAGGGTGGGGAGGACGGGGTCCTTCAGTGCGCGTCGGTCCCGCTCGCGGCCCGGGCCTTGCGCCGGTGGAGGGTGACGCTCAGGACGGCCACGATCACCGCGCCGACGACGAGCCCCAGGACCGCGCTGGCCAGCGTGTTGACCAGCCAGCCCACGACCCCGCCGAGCGCCCCGGTCGCCTCGTGCGCCGCCTCCTCCCAGTGGTGCACGGTCTCGTACAGGACGTGCAGGCCCAGCTCCTCGGTGCCCACCAGCAGGATGTGACCGCCCACCCACAGCATCGCGGCGGTCCCGACGACGGTGATGACGGCGAGCAGCCGCGGCATCGCCTTGACCATCCCGCGGCCGATCGAGGCCACGGCCTTCGCGGGCCGCTCGGACAGGCGCAGCCCGGCGTCGTCCATCTTCACGATGAGGCCGACGACGCCGTACACGAGGATGGTGATCCCGATCGCGACGACCGCGAGGATCACCGCTCGGGACAGGAACGGCTCGTCGACCACCTCGTTCAACGAGATGACCATGATCTCGGCGGACAGGATGAAGTCGGTGCGCACGGCGCCGGAGACGATGGTGTCCTCGTCCGGGAGTGCCGCCTCACCCTCCCCGTGGGAGTCGTGGTGGCCGCGGAGCTTGTGCCAGACCTTCTCCGCTCCCTCGTAGCAGAGATAGGCGCCCCCGACCATGAGGATCGGGGTGAGCAGCCAGGGCAGGAACTGGCTGAGCAGCAGCACCGCCGGGAGCAGGATGAGCAGCTTGTTGCGCAGCGAGCCCATGGCGATGCGCTTGATGATCGGGATCTCGCGCTCGGCGGCCAGGCCGTGCACGTACTGCGGCGTGACGGCGGTGTCGTCGACGACGACGCCGGCGGCCTTCGCGCTGGCCCGCCCGGCAGCGGCACCGATGTCGTCGACGGAGGCGGCGGCCGCCCTCGCCAGCGTCGCCACGTCGTCGAACAGGGCTACGAGTCCACCCGCCACGGGATGTCCTTCCGGTCGGTCAGCACCCGGGTGCTGTCTGGCTGATCCTGGTCTGTCCGGCCGTACGGTGCGCTGTTCCCCGCTCGACCCTCCGGGCGGGAGTACCCGGCCGCGCAGGTCGAACCACCGCCTGGAGCGGCTCGGTGTCGCGGCCCCGGGCGTCCCCCGCCGAGAGAGACCCCCGTCGCCACGGCCCCAGGCGGCTGCGCGCCCGATGGGCCGGTGGACGCCCGGGTCGCGGGCTCACGGGTGGGCAGCCCGCTCGGAGTCCAGCGCGAGCGCGAGGTAGACGGCGGTGAAGTCGGCCACGGCCAGTTGGCGAGCCAGGCGTGGCATCCGGCCGTAGCGCTCGGGGTCGCCGTGCTCGGCCAGTCCACTCACCGGCACGTTGGCCGACGCCGCCGTCCGCAGGCTCTCCTGGAGCGCCTCGCGGGCCGAGCGCGGCTCCCGCTCCCCGGCGCCGTCGTGCTCGCCGGCGTGGGTGTCGCGGACGGTGAGCAGCCGGAGCCGACGGCCGGTCTCCTCGGCGCGGTCCCGGAAGAAGTCGTCCTCGCCACCCCGCGGGGCCAGCGGTCCGCCGAGCACCGCGCAGGCGGCGACCCGCTGGTCGGGCATGCGGAAGGTGGTGACCGGCAGACCGGCGAGGGTGGCCAGCTGGTCGGCGATCCGGGTGGCGGCTGCGCCGGCCAGGGGCCCCTCGGCGGCGATGACCGGCAGGGCGTCGAGCAGCTCCAGCGCGAGGGTCTTGGCCGGGTTGACGAACGACTCCTGCGCCGGTCCGCACTCGCCGGCGACCTCGTCGAGCGCGTCGGCGACCGCCGCCAGGTCGGCCGTGGCGGGTGAGACCAGCTCCAGGTCGGTCGCCAGCTTGAGCAGCGGCGTGAGCAGCGACCACAGCGTCGTGTGCCGCACGCGCGAGCGCGGGAGCGGGACGTAGGGCGCCCGGGCGGTGGAGCAGGCCGCGCGCAGGGGCGCGTCGTCCGCCCCGATGCCGAGGAGCGTCACGCCCCGGCGGGCGGCCTCGTAGGCCGGCGTGACGGCGTACCGGCCGGCACCGGTCCGGGTGGCGACGACGGCGATGTCGCTCGGTCCGGTCCACACCGGCAGGTCGGGGCCGGGGACGACGTCCACGGTGACCGGGCTGGAGGGCCCGAGCAGAGCCCGGAGCACCTGGGCGGCGACCGCGCCCTCGCGGCGGGCCACGATGACCAGCCCGCGCGGCCGGCCGCCGGCGGTGACCCGTTCCAGGCCCGCCTCCTCGGCCAGCCGGGCGGTCTCGCGCACCTGCGCCCCGGCACCGGCGACCGCCGGGAGCAGGCCACGCGGGTCCCGGGCGCGCAGCACGGCGAGGTCGTCGAGGACCTCCTCGGCGAGCTCGGGCGAGGTCATGGGGTGGACCCGCCACCCCGGTGCCGCGCCTCGTCGAGCAGCAGCACGGGGATGCCGTCGCGCACCGGGAAGGCCCGGTCACAGGTGGTGCACAGCAGCTCGCCGGCCGCCTCGTCCACCGTCAGCGGGCTGTGGTGGGTGTCGGGGCAGGCGAGGATCTCCAGCAGCGCGGGGTCCAACCCCAGCGGCCCGCTCGGGGCCGTCATGCCGGGGCTCCCGCGGAGACGGAGAGCGAGGGCGGAGCGTCCTCGTGGGGTCGGGTCATGCGCGCACCATCTCCAGCACTCGGTCCCGCAGCTCGGCCATCCGGGCTGCGTCGGGGGCCTCCACGTTCAGCCGCAGCAGCGGCTCGGTGTTGCTCGCCCGGAGGTTGAACCAGGACCCGTCGGGGAGGTCGACGGTCAGCCCGTCGAGCTCGTCGACGGTCACGCCGTCCTCGCCCTCGAACGCCTCGCGGACGGCCTTCACCCGGCCGGGGCCGTCCTCCACGGTCGAGTTGATCTCGCCGGAGGCGGCGTAGCGGCTGTAGCCGGCGGTCAGCTCCGACAGGGGCCGGCTCTGCTCCCCCAGCGCGGCGAGGACGTGCATGGCGGCGAGCATGCCCGTGTCGGCGCGCCAGAAGTCCCGGAAGTAGTAGTGGGCGGAGTGCTCGCCGCCGAAGACGGCGTCCGTGCGGGCCATCTCCGCCTTGATGAACGAGTGGCCGACGCGGGTGCGCACCGGCTCGCCGCCGTGCTCCCGCACGATCTCGGGCACCGCCCGGGAGGTGATCAGGTTGTGGATGATCGTCGTCCCGTGGCCCTTGGCCAGCTCCCGGACGGCGACCAGCGCGGTGATCGCCGAGGGGCTGACCGGCTCTCCCCGCTCGTCGACGACGAACACCCGGTCGGCGTCGCCGTCGAAGGCCAGGCCGATGTCGGCGCCGGTGCGGCGCACCTCGGCCTGCAGGTCGACGAGGTTGGCCGGGTCCAGCGGGTTGGCCTCGTGGTGGGGGAAGGACCCGTCGAGCTCGAAGTACATCGGCACGACCTCCACCGGGAGGTCGGCGAGGACCACCGGCACGGTGTGGCCGCCCATCCCGTTGCCGGCGTCCACGACCACCCGCAGCGGCCGGATGGCCGACAGGTCGACCAGCGAGCGCAGGTGGGCGGCGTACTCGGCGAGGACGTCGCGCTGGGCGATGGAGGCCGTGCGGGCGGGGACGCGGTCGTAGGCGTCCCGCTCGGCCCACTCGCGGATGGTGGCCAGCCCCGACTCCTGCCCCACGGGGACGGCGCCGGCGCGGCAGAGCTTGATGCCGTTGTACCGGGCCGGGTTGTGGCTGGCGGTGAACATCGCGCCGGGGACGCCGAGCGAGCCGGCAGCGAAGTAGAGCATGTCGGTGGACCCGAGCCCGGCCTCCAGCACGTCGACGCCCCGGCGCAGCGCGCCCTCGGCGAAGGCCCGCGACAGCGGCACCGACGAGTCGCGCATGTCGTGCGCGGTGACGATCGCCGTCGCGCCGCTCTCCAGGGTCACGAACTCGGCGAACGCGGCACCGATCCGCCGGGCGACGTCCTCGTCCCACTCGTCGGGCACGACGCCGCGGACGTCGTACGCCTTGATGATCGAGGAGAGGTCCGCCACGCGAGCGACCTTAACGACGCGCCTGCCGGGCGGCGCAGTGTGGCCGCTCCACGGCCCACCGTGGCCCCGTCCCGGGTCCCGCCCCGAGCGTGCGAGGGGTGGGAGGACGGGGTCCTCCTCCGGTGGGCCGGCGGGGTCGGCTCTCAGGTGATGTCGGGGAGCACCCGCAGGTGGCCGCGGCGGGTGCCGCTGCCGTCGTCGGCCGGGTTGCGCGGGGGCTCGGGCCGGGCCGCCTCGCGGACGGCGTCGGCCAGGGCCAGCAGGTCGTCGCCGGTCGGGCCGGAGTCCTCGAGATCGATCTCGTGGCGCACGACCTCCCAGCCGCGGGGCACCGTCAGCCGCTCCGCGTGGAACTCGCACAGGTCGTAGCTGTGCGGCTCCGAGAACGTCGCCAACGGGCCGACGACAGCGGTCGACTCCGCGTACACGTAGGTCAAGGTCGCTGCCGCCGGTTGCGCGCAGCCGCTGCGCGAGCAGCGACGTGACTGCCTCACCACCGGTTCCTCACGAACGGCACAGTAGACGCGTACCCGGTCGGTTGGCATCAGGCGCACCGGGTTTCTCGGGTCCCGGCGGAGCAGGAGCCACATCCTGCACGACGGCCACGGCGGTCCCGGCAGGTGCCTTCGGCGGGGGTTCCCCGGCGGGACCGGGGACGCTCCCGGGGAGGGCACGCCGGTGCGCCCGGCCGTACGCTCGCACTCGCCATGAGCCGACCCGCCCGTTCCCGCCGCGACCGGCACGGTCGCGGCCTGCGCGGGCGCCTGGTCCCTGACGGCGTCCCGCTGGCCCGCAGCCGCGCCGAGCAGTTCGACGACCTCGTCCTCGACGCGGTGGAGGACCTCGAGCGCCGCTGGGAGAAGGAACTGGCCGGCGTGGAGTTCGCCGTCGAGGACGTCCCATGGGTGGAGCACACCAGCCCCGACGAGGTCGTCCTGGACGCCGACGTGCTCGACGACGGCAGCGTCCCGCTGGCCCGGGTGCTGCCCGCCCACCGCGAGAACGGCCGCGAGATCGCCCCGCGCATCGTGGTCTACCGGCGGCCGCTGGAGCTGCGGGCGCACGACCGCGACGACCTCGCCGACCTGGTGCGCGACGTCGTCGTCGACCAGGTCGCCGTGCTGCTGGGCCGGGACCCCGAGGAGATCGACCCCACGGGCTGAGCACGCACCCCCTGCCCCCACCACTCGCGAGCTCGCGGCGGGCCGCTGCAGGGGGCCGCTCCGTCACGTCGCCACCGGGCTGCCCAGCTCGGCGGCGATGCCCCGCGCGTCGGCCAGCCGCGCCCGGCAGAACGCCAGGTCCAGCCCGTCACCGCGGTCGGACCGGGTGATCCGCCCGACCAGCTGCTCGAGGGCGACCGCGTGCCACAGCAGTCCCACGTCGGGCTCCTCCCACCCCGCGGTCCGGTCGAGGACCACCCGGGCGATCCGTGCCCGGTCCTCGTCGCCCACGGTGCTCGCCCACAGGGTCAGCAGGTCCCGGTGGCGCGGGCCGGGGCGCACGCCGGTCCACTCGAGCACCACCATCCGCCCCTCGTCGTCGAGGACGGCGTTGGCGGCCCGGTAGTCCCCGTGCGAGACCTCCGACAGCGGCAGCTGGGCGGCCGCGGCCCGCACCGCGCGCAGTTCCCCGAGCCGGATCCCGCCCCGCACCAGCCGCCCGGCATCGCCGACCGTGGCCCGGGCCCGGCGCAGCGCGGGGCGGGCCGGCGGCTGCCAGGGGCTGCCCGACGGCCCGGGCAGCGGCGCGATGCGGACAGCGGCGTCGACCGCGGCCTCGGTCCACCGCGGTCCACCGGTCGGCACGGGGTGGATCCGCCCCGAGAGCAGCCACCGGCCGTCGTCCGCGGCGGCCACGACCTCGGGGACGCCGATCTGCCGCTCCTCCGCCCAGCGGCGGCCCCGCAGCTCCGCCCGCAGTCTCCGGCGCCCGCTCTCGGTGACCGCGAGGTCGACCACCCGGTCGGCCAGCACGCCCCGCACCACGCCCAGCGAGGCGGAGAGGTCGGTGGCGCCGGTCAGCGGCTGGTCGACCCCGAGCTCGGCCAGCAGCGCGCTCACCCTCTCCCGCGCCGCACCCTCGGTCGTCGCCCCGCTGCTGCTGCTCACCGGAGGGATCGTCCCAGCCCCTCTCCCGCCGCGCACGGGGGTGCGCGGGCCGCGGCCGGTCGGCCTCCCGGGGGCCCCGCGGGCCCCTGCGATGCTTGCCGGGATGGACTCCTCCGCGCCGGCCGCCGTGCCCTGGGTCGTGCTCGGCGTGGCCCTGCTCGCGCTCGTCGGGCTCGCCGCGG
Source organism: Geodermatophilus sp. SYSU D00697 (assembly GCF_054050175.1). NCBI lineage: Bacteria > Bacillati > Actinomycetota > Actinomycetes > Geodermatophilales > Geodermatophilaceae > Geodermatophilus > Geodermatophilus sp. SYSU D00697. Next base: position 27,110 of record NZ_JBJGYV010000020.1, on the reverse strand, counting down.
TGGAAGTGCGCGGCCGCCGCGACCGGGCGCGGACGCCCTCCACCCCGGCTGCCGAGCACCCCCCGCCGCCTCCCGGGCGGCCACGGAGCCGCTATCCCCACGACGACCTGCCCGGCTTCCTGGACGCGCCGCCCGGTACGCCGACGGCTCCGGTCCCGACGCCACCCTCCTCGCCTGCGGCGCCTCCCCCGGCGGGGAGCGCGACCGGCGCCGGCCGGGCCGTCGCCGGGATGGCGGCCGGCGCACTGGTGCTCGTCGCCACCCTGGCGCTGCTGGCCGGCGTCGTGCGCGGGGACCCCGACCGGCCCGACCCCGCACCCTCCCCCGCACCGGTGCCCTCGCCGACCGCCGCCCCGACGACGGCCGAGCCCCTGCCGGAGCTGCCCGGTGTCCCGTCGGACCCGCTGCCCGGGGAGAGCGGCGCGGGCGCGCTGGCCAGCCGGTCGATCCCCCTCGGGGACGACGGCGTGACCGCGACGCTGGGCTTCGGTGGCGTCGTCGTCGAGGAGCACGCCGTCGGCGTGACCGTGGCCTACCCCTCGGTGAGCGTGACGGCCGCCGACGCCGGAGGGGACGCCGTGGCGCTCGCGCACGTGCGGCTGCCGACGTGGAACTGCATGACCGACGGGGCGCCGGCCGATCCGCAGGCCGCCGGCTGCGTGCGGTCACGAACGGAGTACGCCGACCTGCCCTCACCGGCGCTGACCGTGACCCGCGACGGTGACGACGTGCGGCTGACCGGACGGTTCCCGACCTACACCCGCCCGATCGGCACCGCGCCCACCTACACCGGGCGGGTCTACGACCTGACCGTGACCGTCTCCCCCGCGGAGCCGGTGCGCGACGGCCGCGCGGCCGCCGAGGGCACCCTCTTCCTCGGCACCGACCGGGCGGCGACGGTCGACGAGCCAGGGCTCAACGTCGTCGGCTACGGCGGCTGAGCCGCTCGGTCAGCCGCCCACCGTCCAGGGTCACCGTCACCAGCGGCGCGCCCATCTCCCGCCGGAGCCCGCCGACGTCGGAGAAGCCCCACCACGGACGGCGCTCGAGGCCGTCGTCGAGGGTGAGCAGCCCCGCCCGCAGCCGGTCGCCGTCGGCGAGCACCGCGACCTCCAGCTGCCCGATCGCGGCGTGCAGCCGGGCCGCCGCCCGCAGCAGGAGCCGGGCCCCGGGGTCGGGCTCGCGGGCCAGCAGCTGCGGCAGCCACCGCTCGACCTCCCGCGGGTCGCGGCTGCGGCACACCGGGCCCACCTCGGACAGGGCGTCGACGAGGGCGGCGCTGCGGGTGGTGGCGAACGCGGTCTCGGGTCGCAGCCGGCCCAGTTCGCGGGTCGTGGGGTCGCCGAGCGGCAGGCCGGTCAGGCGGAGGGTCCACGGCCGGCGCAGGCGCGCGAGCAGGTCCAGGACGCCGGTGGCCAGTTCCGCCGCGGCCGCGTCGTCCGCCACGGGCAGGCGGGCCGGGGCAGCCCCCGGTGGCACGGGGGTGGCGCCGGCCCCGAGCAGCGCGACCTCCACGCGGGGCCCGCGGCCGCGCAGGACGAGCGCGGCCAGGGCCGCCGTCTCCCCCGCCGCGCCGGCGCCGGGTCGTTCCACGACGACGGCCACCGGTCGCACACCGGCCCAGCGCTGCGGGGCCTGCACGTAGAGCACGGCGGTCAGCCAGGGCGGGCGGGCGGGGATCGGCGCGCGGACCCGGGCCAGCAGGGGCCCGGCCGCGCGCAGCTCCCGGACGACCTCGGCCCGTCCGGCGGCCACCCGCGTGCTCGTCCCCCCTGCCGTCACGCCCCGAATAGCACCACAGCCGCCGACGGTGATCCGTCGGCGGCTGTGGGACAGCCCTGGGCTGGTGTCACACCGCGCTGTGTGCGTGGCCCGTCGCGGGTCCCGCCCGGGCCTGCGAGCGGGAGGGGAGGACGGGGTCGTGCGTCAGACCGCCCGGCGGCGCAGGCGGCGGCGCTCACGCTCGGAGAGCCCGCCCCAGATGCCGAAGCGCTCGTCGTTGGCCAGGGCGTACTCGAGGCACTCGGCCTTGACCTCGCAGCCGGTGCAGATCTTCTTGGCCTCGCGGGTGGAACCACCCTTCTCCGGGAAGAACGCCTCGGGGTCGGTCTCGGCGCACAGCGCGCGCTCCTGCCACGACTGCGCATCGGCTTCCAGGCCCATGCTCCACAGGCCGGCGAAGACCTGGCCGCCCGCGCCCGTCCCCCCGTCGGCGTTGCGCTCCGACGCGCTGACGTAGTCACTCAGCCACGAGATCTCTGCCATGACGATGCGTCCCCTCTCGCTCTCGTCCCGAAGTGCGCTCCGCGGGACGATCCCGGGCCGCTCAGCACTCGATGACACCGCGGGAATTACACGCGTGTCGTTGCGTAGTCGTCAACTTCGCTCGGTGTAAGCGGCTCGCCACACCAGCCCCATTCGTCACGGGGTGTTCGTCACTTCTCGTCCCACCCTTCGACACGCCCGCCAAACAGTCGACAACTGCCCATCGGGCACGATGACTTTCGTGCAGATCGTCGTGCTCGCCGGAGGGGTCGGTGGGGCCCGGTTCCTCGCCGGTGTCCGGGCCGCCGTCCCCGGCGCCCGCATCACCGCCGTCGTCAACACCGGGGACGACGTGACGATGCACGGCCTGCGGATCTGTCCGGACCTGGACACGGTGATGTACACCCTCGGCGGGGGCATCGACCCCGAGCGCGGCTGGGGCCGTGCCGGCGAGTCCTGGACGGTGAAGGAGGAACTGGCCGCCTACGGCGCCGAACCGACCTGGTTCGGCCTCGGCGACCGGGACCTCGCCACCCACCTGGTCCGCACCCGCATGCTCGACGCCGGCTACCCGCTGTCCCAGGTGACCGCGGCGCTGTGCGACCGCTGGCAGCCCGGCGTGGAGTTGCTGCCGATGAGCGACCAGCGGGTGGAGACCCACGTCGTCGTGACCGACCCGGACAGCGGCCGGCAGCAGGCCATCCACTTCCAGGAGTGGTGGGTGCGCCACCGGGCCGCGCTCGACGCCTCGGCGTTCGTCCAGGTCGGAGCGGACGCCGCCCGCCCGGCACCCGGGGTGGCCGAGGCGTTCGCCGCGGCCGACGCGGTGCTGCTCGCGCCGTCCAACCCGGTCGTGTCGATCGGCACCGTCCTCGGCGTCCCCGGGCTGCGGGCGGCGCTGCTGGCCACCCCGGGCCGCGTGGTCGGGGTCTCGCCGATCGTGTCCGGTGCGGCGGTCCGCGGGATGGCCGACCGGTGCCTCCCGGTCCTCGGCGTGGAGGTCAGCGCCGAGGGCGTCGGGCGGCACTACGGGGCCCGGGTCGAAGGCGGGCTGCTCGACGCCTGGCTCGTTCACACCGGCGACGTCGCCGAGGTGCCCGGGGTCGACGTCCGCAGCGTGCCCCTGCTCATGACCGACCCGGAGGCCACGACCGCGCTCGCCCGCGCCGCGCTGGACGCCGCCCGTGTCTGACCGAGGACCCTCCTGCCCCCCACCGCTCGCGAGCTCGCAGCGGGCCCCTGCAGGCGGGCCTGCCGCCGGGATCTCGGTGCACCCGGTCGCCGGGCTGCCCGAGTTCTCCCCCGGCGACGACCTGGCCGCGGCGGTGGCCGGTGCGGCGCCGTGGCTGGCCGACGGCGACGTCGTCGTCGTGACCTCCAAGGTCGTCTCCAAGGTGGAGGGGCGGCTGGTGCGGGTCGAGCCCGGCGCCGACCGGGAGGCCGCCCGGCAGCGGGCCATCGACGCCGAGACGGTGCGGGTGGTGGCCCGCCGGGGACCGCTGAAGATCGTCGAGACGCCGCAGGGCTGGGTGGTGGCCGCGGCGGGCATCGACGCCTCCAACGTGCCCGGCGACGCCCTCGTCCTCCTGCCCGAGGACGCCGACGCCTCGGCGCGGGCCCTCCGCGGCCGGCTGCGGGAGCTGCTCGGGGTCGAGGTGGCGGTCATCGTCAGTGACACCTTCGGCCGGACCTGGCGGGAGGGGCTCACCGACGTGGCGGTGGGATCGGCCGGGATCGCCGCGCTCACCGACCACCGGGGGGACGTCGACGCGCACGGCAACCGGTTGGAGACCACGCAGGTCGCCGTCGTCGACGAGCTGGCCTCCGCCGCGGACCTGGTCAAGGGCAAGCTCGGGGGCATCCCGGTCGCCGTCGTCCGCGGGTTGCGGTTCCAGGCCCCGGAGCACGACGCCGGCACCCGGCCGCTGGTCCGGCTCGGCCCCGGCGACCTCTTCCCGTACGGCAGCCGGGACCTCGTGCCCAGCCGGGTACCGGGCGAGGACCTGGTGCCGCGCCCGGGAGACCTCGACGCGGTCAGGGAGGCGTTCCGGGTCGCGGTCGCCGCGCTGCCGGAGTTCCCCGTGGTCCTGCGCTACGGCGGGGAGGAGGACGGCGTGGTCGACGTCCACCTACCCGAGCGGGCGACCACGACCAGCGCCCTGAACGTGGGCGCGCTCGTCGGCGCGGTCATCGTGCAGCTGCACGCCGAGGGCTGGACGACCCGCTGGGAGCCGGTCGGCACGCCCGGGGGGACCTCACTCGTCGGGAGGTTGTGGCTCGGTTCCCCGGCGTCGTGACCGCGGCCCGCCGGTAGCGTTCGCGATCATGCGGGGGATCATCCTGGCCGGGGGCACCGGCAGCCGCCTGTTCCCGATCACCCAGGCGGTCAGCAAGCAGCTGATGCCGGTCTACGACAAGCCGATGGTGTACTACCCGCTCTCGACGCTGATGATGGCCGGCGTCCGGGAGGTGCTGGTGATCACCACGCCCGGCGACCAGGAGGCCTTCCGGCACCTGCTCGGCGACGGCCGCCGGCTGGGGATGCGCATCGAGTACGCCGTCCAGCCCCGGCCCGAGGGGCTGGCCCAGGCCTTCCTCATCGGCGCGGAGTTCATCGGCGGCGAGTCGGTGGCCCTGGTGCTCGGTGACAACATCTTCTACGGCGCGGGGCTGGGCACGGCGCTGGGCCGGCTGCCCGAGCCCGAGGGCGGGCACGTCTTCGCCTACCACGTGGCCAACCCGCAGGACTACGGCGTGGTGGAGTTCGACGCCGAGGGCCGGGTCCTGTCCATCGAGGAGAAGCCGGCCCGGCCCAAGAGCTCCTACGCCGTGCCGGGGCTGTACTTCTACGCCAGTGACGTCGTCGAGGTCGCGAGGGGCATCTCCCCCAGCGCCCGCGGCGAGCTGGAGATCACCGCGGTCAACGAGCACTACCTGCGCGCGGGGAAGCTCACCGTCACCGCGCTCGACCGCGGCACCGCCTGGCTCGACACCGGCACCTTCGCCTCGCTGCGGCAGGCCACCGAGTTCGTCTCCGTGGTCGAGGAGCGGCAGGGCCTCAAGATCGGGTGCATCGAGGAGGTCGCCTGGCGGCAGGGCTGGCTGGACGACGACGGCCTGCGCCGCGCCGCGGAACCGCTGGGGAAGAGCGGCTACGGCGACTACCTGCTGCGCCTGCTGGACGACCCGCTGACCTGAGGACGCCGGCGATGACCGGGTGACCTGGTCCCGTGGTGTCCTCCCGCACCGTGCACCGCGAGGGAGGACGCTTCCCGATCAGGTCGCCTGATCGGGGCGTGGGGTTGAGCCCTCCTCAGATGCGGCGGTGGTCGGTCGGGGCGTTGCGCGGGCCGAACCGCGGCGCCCGCGCCGCTCCCCCGGCCAGCAGCAGCCGCACCACCCGCTGCCGCTGCCCGCGCCAGGGCTCCAGCAGCGCCATCATCCCGTCGTCGTCGGTCCGGGCCGCGCCGGTCAGCGCGAACCCCACCTGGTTCTTCAGGTGGTAGTCGCCGTAGCTGACCGTGTCCGGGCAGCCGAACACCCGCTGCACCACCTCGGCCGCGGTCCAGACGCCGATGCCCGGCACGGTGCGCATCTTGCGCTGCAGGGTCGGCGAGTCCGGCGCGTGGTCGGGCTCCAGGCGCGAGGCGACGCCGGCCACCGCGCGCAGCGCCCGGCGACGGGCGCCGTCGAGGCCGCACCGGTGCCACTCCCAGTCGGTGACGTCCAGCAGCCGCCGCGGCGAGGGGATCACCCGCATCCCCTCCGGCGCGGGGCCGGGGGCCGGCTCGCCGGCCAGCCGCAGCAGCGCCCGCCACACGCGGTGCGCCTCGACGACGGTGACCTTCTGCTCGAGGACGGCGGGCACCAGCGCGTCCCAGGTGCGGCCGGTGCTGCCCAGCCGGAGCCAGGGCGTGGTCCGGTGCAGCCGGGACAGCAGCGGGTGGCCACCGGGGTCGAACTCGTCGGGGCGGTCGTCCGCGCCCAGCCAGGACGGGACCGCCGTCCCCGCCCACTCCGCCCCCGGCCCCCAGGCGGCGACCCGGACCTCGCCGGCGCAGACGGAGATGCGCACGGTGGCCGCCCCGTCGGGCGTGCTGACCGTGCGCCAGGTGGCGCCGTCGGTGTGCCGCAGGGTCGGGTCGCTCGCGCTGCGCTGGTGCGGGAAGAGGGCCCGGCGGACGTCCAGCGGCCAGTCCGGCCGCCAGACGTCCTCGAAGACCGGGACGTCGAGGGTGGTGGTGCTCAGGTGGTGCTCCCCGGGGAAGAGGGACTCAGCGGGGCGCCATCCGGAGTGCGCCGTCCATCCGGATGACCTCGCCGTTCAGGTAGCCGTGCTCGACGATGTCCAGGGCCAGCTCGGCGAAGTCCGAGGGTCGCCCCAGGCGCTTGGGGAAGGGTATGCCCGCCGACAGGCTCTGGCGCGCCTCCTCGGGCAGGCTGCCCAGCAGCGGGGTGTCCACCAGCCCGGGGGCGATGGTGCACACGCGCACCCCGACGCCGGCCAGGTCGCGCGCCGCGGGCAGGGTCATGCCGACGATGCCGCCCTTGGAGGCGGAGTAGGCGATCTGCCCGATCTGCCCGTCGTAGGCGGCGATCGAGGCGGTGTTGACGACCACGCCGCGCTCGCCGTCCTCCCCGGGCTCGGTGGCGGCCATCGCGGCGGCGGCCAGCCGGAGCACGTTGAAGGTGCCGACCAGGTTGACCATCACCGTGCGGACGAACGGGTCGAAGTCGTGCGGCACGTTGCCCTTGCCCACCGTGCGCTGCGCCCAGCCGATGCCGGCGCAGTTGACCGCGATCCGCAGCGGCCGGTCCTTGCCGGTGGCCTCGGCGACCGCCGCCTCCACCGACGCGGGGTCGGTGACGTCGGTCCGGACGAAGGTGGTGTGCCCGCCGAGCTCGGCGGCGAGCTTCTCCCCCTTGTCCTCCTGCAGGTCGAGGATGGTCACGGCCGCGCCCCGCGCGGTCAGGGCCCGCACCGTGGCCTCCCCGAGGCCGGAGGCCCCTCCGGAGACGACAGCGGCGACGTCGAAGTCCTTCATGCCCAGCAAGCTATCTCGGAGCGGCCTCCCTGCAGGGAGGTCCTCCTTCAGCTGAACCGGGACCCGTGTCGCTCCTCCACCACCGCCAGGAGCTGCTTGACCCGTTCGGCATCGGCCACCGGGCAGACCATCGTGACGTCGGCGGTGTGGACGACGACGCTGTCGCGCACCCCGACGATGGCGACCAGGTGCTCGGGGTCGTCGCTGAAGACGATGTTGCCCGCGCTGTCGAGGGTCACGGCCAGGCCGCGCACCGCGTTCCCCTCCACCGTCTCGAGGGTGGCGGCCAACGCCGGCCACGAGCCGACGTCGAGCCAGTCGACGTCGAGGTCGGCCACCAGCACCCGGCCCGGCTCGGTGGCCGCCGGCTCCAGGACGGCGTAGTCGATGCTGGTCTTCGGCAGCGTGGGGAACACCTCGGCCAGGACGGCGTCCCGCTGGGCGCCGGCGGGGACGGCGAGGACGCGGGCGAGCCCGTCGGCGCTCTCGGGCAGGTGCTCGGCGAGCGCGTCGAGCACCGTCCGCGCCCGCCAGACGAACATGCCCGAGTTCCACAGGTACCGCCCCGAGGCCAGGTACTCCTCGGCGGTGGCGCGGTCGGGCTTCTCGCGGAACGCCGCGGCCTCGGCGACCCCGGGGACCTCGGTGGCCGCGCCCTTCTGGACGTACCCGAACCCGGTCGCCGGCGCGGTGGGCCGGATGCCGAGGGTGACCAGCGCGTGCGGCCGGGCGGCCAGGGCGTCGAAGGCGGTCTCCAGCGCCGCGGCGAACCGCTCGACCGGCCGGATGACGTGGTCGGCGCTGACGACGGCGAGCTCGGCGTCGGGGTCGACGTCGGCGACCAGCGCCGCGGCCAGGCCGACGGCGTTGGCGGTGTCGCGGGCGACCGGCTCGAGCACCAGCCGGTCCGGGCGCAGCCGCGGGAGGGCGGCGCGCACCTGGGCGCCGTACCGCGCGGCGGTGCACACCCAGATGCGCTCGGCCGGCAGCACCGTCTCCAGCCGGCCGAACGCCTCGGCGAGCAGGCTGTGCGTCGACCCGCCGTCCCCGGCGACGACGTCGAGCAGCTGCTTGGGCCGGCCGGCGCGGGACAGCGGCCACAGCCGGGTGCCCGAGCCCCCGGCCATGACGACCGCGTGCCTCACCGGCGGTCCGCCCGGCCGGGCACCTCCGGTGGATCGAGTCGGCGGACGAAGGTCGCCCCGCTGACGATCCGGCCGTTGACGTGCGAGAGGAGCAGCCTCGCCGACAGCCCGCCCCGCAGGAGGAGCCGCAGGGGGGCGTACCGCCAGCCCGGGTACTGCCGGGACATGTAGCGCAGCGCGCTCTCGTGGTGCACCCGCAGCATCCGCCCGGGTTCCCGCCGGGTGCTGTGCCCGCCCTCGTGCACGACGACGGCCGACGGCGCGTAGACGTGCAGCCACCCCCGCCGGCCCATCCGCTCGGCGAGGTCGACGTCCTCGAAGTACATGAAGTAGCCGGGGTCGAAGCCCCCGACCGACCAGAACGCCTCGAGGTCCACGAGCAGGCACGACCCGGACAGCCACCCGGCCGGTCGCTCCTGCGGCGCCTCGCGTTCGCGGCGGTAGCTCGCCGTCCAGGGGTTGCCGGGCCAGACCCAGCCGAGCAGCGCGTGCCCGGCGCCGGTGGACAGCCGCGGCAGGTCCCGCGCCGACGGGTAGAGGTCGCCGGCCGGGGTCAGGATCGCCGGGCCGACCGTGCCGGCCCGGGGCCAGCGCGCGGCGACCGCGAGCAGCTCGTCGATCGCCCCGCGGGCGAAGCGGACGTCGGGGTTGGCCACGATCGCGTGGCCTTCGGTCAGGCCGGCCAGCGCCATGTTCACCGCCGCGCCGTAGCCGACGTTGCCCCCGGTGCGCAGCAGCCGGACCCCCGGGTGGCGCTCCACCGCCCGCTCCGGGGCCCCGTCGGTGGAGCCGTTGTCGGCCAGCACCACCTCGAGCGGCCGCGTCGTCGCCTCCGCCAGGGAGTCGAGGAAGCCCTCGAGGGCCTCTCCGGGCGAGTAGGTCACCACGACCACCCGCAGGGTCTCGGCTCCCGAGCGTGGACTCACGTCGAGCACCCTAGAGTCCCCTCCCCCGCGCCCGTGGCAGCACGGGGAGGCGGCTGCCGGGGGCGAGGTGCCGGACGCCTGGGACGGTTGTGACGGAGGCGGACGCGTCCGTCGCACGGGGCCCGCCCACCCCCGCCGCGGGCCGGTCGGCGCACCGTCCGCCGGTACAGTCGCGAGGCGTGACTTCACCCAGTCCTGATCTCGTCGTCGTCGGCTCCGGGTTCTTCGGCCTCACGGTCGCCGAGCGGGTGGCCAGCCAGCTGGACAAGCGGGTCCTCGTCCTCGACCGGCGCGACCACATCGGGGGCAACGCCTACTCCGCGCCCGAGCCGGAGACCGGGATCGAGGTGCACGTCTACGGCGCCCACCTGTTCCACACCTCCAACCAGCGGGTGTGGGAGTACGTGAACCAGTTCACCGAGTTCACGAACTACCAGCACAGGGTGTTCAGCATCTACGACGGCAAGACCTACTCGCTGCCGATCAACCTGGCCACGATCTGCCAGTACTTCGGCCGCAGCTTCTCCCCCGAAGAGGCCCGGGCCCTGGTCGCCGAGCAGTCCGGCGAGATCGACACGGCCGAGGCCGCCAACCTGGAGGAGAAGGCGATCTCGCTGATCGGCCGCCCGCTCTACGAGGCCTTCATCCGCGGGTACACCAAGAAGCAGTGGCAGACCGACCCGACCGAGCTCCCGGCCGCGGTCATCGCCCGCCTCCCTGTCCGGTACACGTTCGACAACCGGTACTTCAACGACACCTACGAGGGCCTGCCGGTCGACGGCTACACCGCCTGGCTGACCCGGATGGCCGACCACCCGAACATCGAGGTGCGGCTGTCCACCGACTACTTCGACGTCCGGGACGACCTGCCCCAGGACGTCCCGACGGTCTTCACCGGGCCGATCGACAAGTACTTCGGTTACGAGGCCGGCGAGCTCGGGTGGCGGACGCTGGACTTCGAGACCGAGGTCCTGCCGATCGGCGACTTCCAGGGGACGTCGGTCATGAACTACGCCGACGAGGACGTGCCCTACACCCGGATCCACGAGTTCCGGCACTTCCACCCGGAGCGCGACTACCCCACGGACAAGACCGTGGTCGTCCGCGAGTACTCGCGGTTCGCGCAGACCGGCGACGAGCCCTACTACCCGATCAACACCCCCGAGGACCGCGCCAAGCTGGACCGCTACCGCGAGCTGGCGAAGAAGGAGGCCGCGGAGAAGCACGTCCTGTTCGGGGGCCGGCTGGGCACCTACAAGTACCTGGACATGCACATGGCCATCGGCTCGGCGCTGACCATGTTCGACAACCGGATCCGCCCGTACTTCGACCGCGGGGGCTCGCTCGACGGCCGCCTGGAGGACTGAGGAAGGACCCCCTGCCCTCCAGCGGGCCCCGGGACCCCGTGCCGACCGTGGTCGGTGCGGGGTCCCGGGCCTCAGCCGGCGGGGGTGAAGCGCTCCCGCCGGCCGGCGCGCACCAGCCGCAGCCACTCGCGCCACCCTGCCGGGTCCCGCCGCGTGACCAGGAAGAACCAGCTGAAGCGGACCAGCTCCAGGGGGAACAGCCAGCGCATCCCCGGCTGGCGCATCAGGTAGCCGCGATTGCGGTAGGTGTAGAACCGCTTCCAGGCGGACTCGGGGTACTGCGCGGAGAGCCGACCACCGAGGATCGGCTGGAACTCGTCCCGGCCGTTGGGGTGCAGGTAGACCGCGCGCAGCGCGGTGCCGAAGGGCAGCCCCGCCCGCACCAGGCGGCGGTGGATCTCGGTCTCGTCGCCGCGGGCGAACAGGCGCAGGTCCGGGACGCCGACCCGGCTCAGCGTGCCGGCGGCGAACAGCGCGCCGTTGAACAGCGAGGCGTAGCCCGGCAGGAAGTCCTCCCCGCCGAGGCCGGACCGCTCCCCCTTCCACCGCAGCCCGGTCCGCACGGGGAAGGCGAAGCTCTCCGGCGCGTCGATGTCCGCGACCGCCGGCGACACCTCGGCCAGGCCCCGCTCGCGCGCGACGGCGAGCAGGGTCGCCAGGACGTGCTCGTCCGCGGGACGGCCGTCGTCGTCGGCGCACCAGATCCAGTCGGCGCCCTCGGCGAGGGCGGTGAGCATGCCGAGGGCGAAGCCGCCCGCCCCGCCGAGGTTGGCCTGCGAGAGCAGGTAGGTGTGCGGCAGCTCGCTGGCGCGGACGACCTCCTCGGCCGGCTGGTCGGGCCCGTTGTCGACGACGACCACGGAGTCGACCGGCCGGGTCTGGACGGCGAGCGCCTTGAGCGCCTCCGCCAGCGACTCGGGCCGGTGCCGGGTGACGATGACCGCGACGACCCGGTCGGTGTCCGGTCCCCCGGCGCGCTGTCCCCCCGCGGTCACTCAGCCCCCCGAGGGCGCGTGCTCGCGGCCCTTGTAGGCGTCGAGGACCTCGTCGAGCGGGCCGTGCTGCTTGATCGTGCCGTGCTCCATCCACAGCGCCGAGGTGCACAACTGCTGGAGCAGGTCGTTCGAGTGCGAGGCGAAGACCAGGAGCCCGGCACGGTCCACGAGGTCCTTCAGCCGCCCCTTGGCCCGCTCGAGGAACGTCGCGTCGACCGCGCCGATGCCCTCGTCGAGCAGCAGGATCTCCGGGTCGATGCTCGTGACGACGCCGAGGGCCAGCCGCACCCGCATGCCCGTGGAGTAGGTGCGCAGCGGCATCTGCAGGAAGTTCCCCAGCTCGGTGAACTCCGCGATGTCGTCGACGCGGGCCTCCATCTGCTTGCGGCTCATCCCGAGGAACAGACCCCGGACGATGATGTTCTCCAGCCCGGAGATCTCCGGGTCCATCCCCACACCCAGGTCGAACACCGGGGCGACCCGCCCGTTGACCAGCGCCTGACCGCCAGTGGGCTCGTAGATCCCCGACAGCAGCCGCAACAGCGTGGACTTGCCGGCGCCGTTGTGGCCGACGAGCGCCAGCCGGTCGCCCTCCTGGAGGTGCAGGTTGATGTTCTGCAGGGCCTCGATGACGACGACCTTGCGCTCGTTGGCCGCCACGTTGCCACCGACCACACCGAGCACGGTGTGCTTCAGCGACCGGGACTTGGCGTCGAAGATGGGGAAGTCCACGCTCGCGTCGCGGACGTCGATGCTGACCATGGTGGCGTCCTCCTCAGACCCAGTACGCGACGCGGCTGCGATAGCGACGCATGACCAGCAAGGTCAGGGCCCAGCCGACCACGGCGATCCCGATGACGATGAACCAGGTGCGCCACTCCTGGTCCTGGCCCAGCATCGGGCGGCGGATGATCTCCACGAAGTGGAACAGCGGGTTGAGCTCCACGAGGCGGGCCCGCTCGGCGACGGCCGGGTTCTCCAGCAGGACGTCGTACATCCAGACGATCGGGGTCAGGAAGAACAGCAGCTGGACGACGCTCTGCGTCACCGGCGGCAGGTCGCGGAACCGGGTGCTGACGATGCCGATGAGCAGCGCCACCCACATGCCGTTGACGACCAGCAGCCCGAAGGCCAGGAAGGCCGACAGGTCGGTCCACCGCAGCGGCTGCGGGAACACCACGAGCATGACCGCGTAGACGATCAGGTTGTGGACGAAGAACAGCGTCTGCCGCCACACCAGCCGGTACACGTGGATGCTGATCGGTGCCGGGAGGTGCGTGATCAGCCCGGAGTTGGCGACGAACACCTCCGACCCCTCGGAGATGCAGCCGGAGATGAAACCCCAGACGATCATCCCGACGAGGACGTGGGGCAGCAGCGTCGCCAGCTCGATGCCGAACAGCCCCGAGTAGAGGATCCCGAGCGCGACGGCCGTGACCGCCATGCTGATGGTGATCCACATCGGGCCGAGGACCGAGCGCCGGTAACGCTGGCGGATGTCCTGCCAGCCCAGCTGCAGCCACAGCTCCCGCTGGGACCAGCCGCGGCCGAGGTCGCGGAAGGCGGAGCGGAAGTCGCGGCCGGGGGGCCGGACGTGCGGCGGGATCTCCGGGGCCGTGGCCGTGCTCGTGGTGCCGCTCGTCGACATGCCGGCGCCTACTCGGTCCCGCCGTCGAACAACCGCCGCCAGTTCTCCCGGCTGGTCAGCTCGGGCAGCGCCTCGCGGTAGCGGGCGGCCACGGCCGGGCCCTGCCGGGCCAGCCGGTAGCAGGCCGCCGCGCCCTCGCGGAGGAGCCGCAGGCCGGTGTCCCGGTCGAACTGCCGGATCCGCACGCCCTCCTGGGAGGCGTCGGTCACGACGACCTTCGTGAACCGGGAGACGTGCCACCAGTGCGAGTCCTCGAGGGGAACCGCCGCCGCCCCGGTGGTGCGACCGGTGAGCTGCTGGAGGAGGCGCTTGGCCAGGACGGCCTTGAGCATCGACGGGTGCGGCAGGGCGCGCTCGGTGGCCTCGCCGCGCAGCGACATGCCGGGGACGTCGGAGGCGGAGTGCCGCACGGTCTCCGGATAGGCCTTGCGCAGCTCACGCACCTCGCTGAGGGCCTCCTGGCCGCCGTCGCGCAGCAGCTCGGGACCGGCGAGGAAGTCCTCGATGCCCTTGATGACCGTGGCGGCCAGGCCGTACTGCATCGCCGTGACGAAGGCCGTGATCCGGCCGAAGAGCACCCGGCCCAGGCCCTTGCCGGAGAAGTCGGAGTGCAGGGCCGCGGTGATCAGGCCGTTGCGGACGCTGAAGTACCGCGCCCAGTCGTCCTGGTCCTTCCAGGTGAAGTCCGCGTGCCAGACGCCGGCGCCGGGCAGCGTGACGGTGGTGAAGCCGTTCTCCCGGGCCCGGTAGCCGTACTCGATGTCGTCCCACTGGAAGAACACGGGCAGGGGGTAGCCGGTGGCCGAGACGATCTCCGAGGGGAGGATGGCGCTCCACCAGGCGTTGTAGACCGCGTCGACGCGGCGCTCCTGGTTCTCCTCGGTCATGTCCTCGTTCCAGAGCGCGCCGCTCACGACCTTGCCCGCCTCGAGGGTGTTCAGGTCGGCGTACTCCGCCCCGGTGTGCAGCCGCTTGGGGTGCAGGGCGTAGAGCATCTGGGCGCCCACGATGATCGGCTGCCGCGCCGAGTTGGCGAACGCGGTCAGCCGGATGATCGACTCGGGCTCGAGGATGATGTCGTCGTCCATGAACAGGACGTTGGCGTGCTGCTCGGCCTGGACCTCGGCGATCTCGTACATGCCCCGGGTGAACCCGCCGGCGCCGCCCAGGTTGGCCTGGGTGATGTAGCGCAGCCGGCCGGTCAGGGCCGCGGAGACCTGCTCGAAGCCGGGGTGCGCGGAGACGCGCTTGTCGCCCTGGTCGACGACGTAGACGGTGTCCAGCTCGTCGAGGGCCGGGAGGTCCGCGGCGATCGATTGGAGGGTCTTGATGCAGTCGTCGGGCCGGTTGTGCGTGCAGATCACGACGGCGGTCTTCCGCGGCCGCGGGGGGTGCGGGATCGTCCACCGCGCCGACGTGACCGTGAGGCTGCCCTCGCCGGACCGGAAGTCGGCCCAGATGGCCCCTCCGTCGACGAACTTGTCGACCGCGACGGGGAGCGCGACCCGACCCGAGCCGCGCAGCTCCTGGCCGCCCACGGTCCGGCTCTCGCCGCTGAAGTCGCTGGCGAACAGCTCGATGACGCCCTCGCCGGTGAACTCCGCCTCGAACGTCATCTCAGTGACGCCGGTCCAGCGCTGCCAGTAGGAGGCGGGCACCCGGCCGAAGTAGGTGTTGGTCGTGAGCGCCGAGTGCGGGTCGAGGGTGAACGAGGTCCGCTCGGGGTGGACCCGCCCCTGCACCTCCTTGGCGTACAGCTCGACCGGCAGACCCAGGGCCGGGGGCAGGGTCAGCACCCGCTGCGCCAGGCTGGCGAGGTCCAGCGTGGGGGCCTCGCCGCCGGTGGTGGGCTCGGCGGAAGTGGTGGTCATTGAGATCTGCAGTCCTCAGGACGACGGCATGACGGGCCCGTGCTCCGCGGCGTCTCGCCGGACACGGACCACCCACCGGCCACGGCGGCGCTGCACGCCCCACGGCCGGTGTCGATAACAGCAGCATAACCGTGTCCCCCTGTGGGGGCCGGATCCCGACCGGTACGGGACCCCATCCGTCACACCCGCCCGCCTGCTCCTGATGCGGCCCCGGCCGAGAGGAGGACGACGGCCCCGGGAACGCCCGCGGCGCCCGTCCGGCTCGAGGTGAGCCGGGCGGGCGCCACGGGGCGGGCGGTCACGAGTTGCGGTGGGCGGTCGCCCTCCCCTCGTGGTCCACGAGGACGTAGCCGCCCTGGAACTGGGTGCGGGTCTCGCTGCCGCTGACCGTCGTCGAGGACACGGGGAACCCGAGGTAGGAGGCCTGGGCTCCCAGCCGGGCGTACTCCGTCGCGGCGGCGCCCAGGACGACCTGCGCCCCGGTCGCCTGCGACCAGTAGATGGCACCACCGGTCAGGGTGACCTTCCGTCCGCTGCCGGCCGCCACGTCGTCGGTGGTCGGGAAGCCGAGCACGCGGGGCCCGCCGGCGGCGACGTACCTCTGCAGGACCGCCCCGCGCAGCACGCGCTCCCCGGTCGCCTGGGACCAGTAGATCGAGCCGCCGCGGAACTGCGCGAACGACCCGGCGGCCCCCGGCGTCCCGGCGTGGTCGGAGGTCGGGTAGCCCAGCTCGCCGGCCTCGGCCCCGCGGGCCCGCCAGGTCGCGAGGATGCCGTTGCGCACCACGTGCGCCCCGGTCGAGGCCGACCAGTAGATCGCCCCGCGCTGCAGCTCCACCTTGGCCCCGCCCCCGGCGGCGGGGACGTCGTGGGTCTTGGGGAAGCCCAGCACCCGGGGGCCGCCGAACGCGACGTAGCGCTCGAGGATCGCCCCTCGCACGACGCGCTCCCCGGTCGCCTGGGACCAGTAGATCGACCCGCCGCGGAACTGCGCGAACGACCCGACGGCCCCCGGCGTCCCGGCGTGGTCGGAGGTCGGGTAGCCCAGCTCGCCGGCCTCCGCGCCCCAGGCCCGCCAGGTCGCCAGGATGCCGTTGCGCACCACGTGCGCCCCGGTCGACGACGACCAGTAGATCGCCCCGCGCTGCAGCTCCACCTTGCGGCCTCCGCCGGACGCGGCGACGTCGTCGGTCTTCGGGAAGCCCAGCGCCGCCGGCCCGCCGAGAGCGACGTACTTCTGGAGCACTGCGCCGCGGACCACGCGCTCACCGGTGGCCTGCGACCAGTAGATCGTGCCGCCGGTGAACCGGGTGGACGACCCGGCGGCCCCCGGGGTGCCGGTCTGGTCGCTCGTCGGGTACCCCAGCGCCCCACCCTCGCCGCCGAGGGCCTGCCAGCGCGCCAGGATCCCGTTGCGCACCACGTGTGCCCCCGTGGACGGCGACCAGGCGATCACCGTGTGGGGCAGGCGCAGCAGCCGTCCGCCCCCGGCCGCGGCGACGTCGTCGGCCGACGGGAAGCCCAGCGTCGCCGGGCCCCCGGCCGCGACGTACTTCGCGAGCACCGGGCCGCGCACGACCCGGGCGCCGGTGGACTGCGACCAGTAGATGGTCCCGCCCTCGAACGAGGTGAGGAACCCGGCGGCACCGCGCGTCGCCGCGTCGTCCCCGGTCGGGTAGCCGAGCGCACCGGCCTCGGCCCCCAGCGCCCGCCAGCGCGTGAGGATCGCGCCGCGCACGACGTGCGCCCCGGTGTCGGGCGACCAGTAGATCGACCCACCGGCGAAGTCCGCGTAGGCGCCGTCCTGGGCCTTGGTGGGCCCGTCGTCGATGGTCGGGAAGCCGAGCCACACCGGGCCGCCACCGTCGAGGAAGACGTCCCGGATCGCTCCTCGGACGACGTGGGCCCCGGTGTCGGCCGACCAGTAGATCGAGCCGCCCTGGAAGTCGGACTTGTACCCGTGCGCGACACGGGTGTCGTTGCCGACCGGGTAGCCGAGCGCACCGGCCTGCGCGCCCCAGGCCCGCCACCGGTCGCGGATCGCGCCCCGCACGTCGTGCGCCCCCGTCGCGGCCGACCAGTAGATCGAGCCGCCCTGGAAGTCGGTGTACCAGCCGGAGTTCCACGGCGCCGCCGTGTCGTCCCCGACCGGGTAGCCGATGTTGGCCGGGCCACCGAGGGTCCAGTAGTGCGCCAGGATCGCGCCCCGGACGACGTGGGCGCCGCTGTCGCGGTGCCAGAAGATCGTGCCGCCCTGGTAGGCCCGCCAGCACCCGCCGTAGGGCAGGTTGCAGGTCACCTCGGACGTGGCGCCGGCCAGGTCGATGCCGGAGGCCTTGAGGGAGTCGTACTTCTCCACGATGGCCGCACCGCCCGAGGACTGGGTGCTGCCGAACCAGTCGACGAAGTACTGGAAGAAGTTCCGGTTGCCGTACGCGGAGCACGCGTCGCCCTCGCCGTACCCGGCGGCGAGCGCGGCCTTGTTGGGCGTGTAGGGGGTGTAGTTGTACAGCCCCGCCGTCGCCTGGTTCTGGATGTAGACCGGCAGGGTCCCGCACGCGGCGTTGGGGTGGTAGCGGACGTTCACGGTGACGCCGGCCCGGTGGTTCCACCGCGACGGGTCGGCGCGGTACTCCTTGAACCGGTGGGCGGCACTGAAGACCTGGTTGTAGAAGCCGTAGTACTGGGCGTCGCACGGTGCCGTGTCCGGGCACCCGTAGCCCATCGCGCTGCGCAGCCGGGCGCTGGTGGGCGCCGTCGCGGTGACCAGTGACTGCTCCTTCTGCAGGATCACCAGCAGCACCTGCGGGTTGACCCCGCACGAGCGCGCGACCTTGGACAGGATCTGCGCGGCCGTCTCGCCGGCCACGCCCTGGTAGCCCGCGCAGGAGCTGTCCTTGGCGCGCGTCCAGGTGTCCTGGCGGTAGGTCTTCAGGCAGTAGCTGCCCGAGCAGCCGCTCCCCTTGGTCTGGAGGAAGGACTGCACCTCCGCGGTGCTCATCGTCGAGGAGTTGTAGAAGACCCCGTCGCTGATGATGTTGCCCGGGTTGAAGAGGTCGAGGTTCGCGGACTCGGTCAGGTCCGGCTGCTGCGGCGAGGAACCGACGGCGAAGACGAAGGCCAGGCCGAGGACGAACAGGGACGCGGTGGCCAGCCGGAGCCGCAGCCTCACGGCACGACCACCTCGCCGGCGTCGGACTGCCCCTCGTACCCGGCCGAGCGGTAGGACACCACGGCCTGCCAGGGGCCCGAGGTCAGGGCCCCGTCGGACACACGCAGCTCGCCGCAGCTGGTGGTCGTCACGTCGGCGGTGGCGGTGGACTCCCCGGTCAGGACGACGTCGCCCCGCGTCAGCGTGAGCGTGCAGGTGCCGCCGTCCTCGAGGACGTCGGCGTAGCCGCCCACGACCACGGCCCCTGCCGATGGGTCCCAGCCCGAGTAGGTGAGCACCACGCCCACTGCGGCCGGACCGGCCGGGGCCGGGCTGGACGACTCCAGCGGCTGCGGGGTCTGCTCGGCCGGCTCCTCGGTGGCCACCGGGTCGGCCTCGGCCGCGTCGTCCTCGGCCGGCTCGGCGGACGGCTCGGTCGACGGGGCGGAGGACGTGTCGGCGGCCGGTCCACCGGTCGACGGCGCCGTTGCCGACGGCGCCGCGTCCACGGCGGACCCGGCCGCGGCCGCACCGTCGTCGGGCCGGGGCCACAGGTACAGCGCGGCGGCTCCGGCGAGGACGAGCATGGCCAGCACGACGAGGACGGGCCTCCGCCGGCGGGTGGTGCGGGACATGGCAGCTCCCAGGTCGACCGACGGTGGTGCCGGTCATCGGCGTCCGGACCGGGGACCACCGACCGGACACCGCAGCGGCGCGCGGCGGACCTGTCGTCCCCGTGATCGGGAGGCTACTGGCTGTGACGGGTCGGTCCGGGGAGCAACGCGCGCCGCGGGGTGGATGAGGTCAGGGAGAGGTCGTGACGGCGCCCGTCGCGGGGTCGACGGTCATGGACCCGTGCTGGAAGTCGGTCCGCTGCAGCGCCCCGACGGCGTAGGTCGACCGCGTCGGGAAGCCCAGCCGCGACGAGCTCCCGCCCATCTCCCGGTAGGCCGCGGCGGCCGGCTCCCGCACGATGCGGGTGCCCGTCCCGGCGGACCACCAGATGTCCCCGCCCCGGAACCGGACGTAGGAGCCGCGCCCGTCGGCGGTGGCGGTGTTGCTGGTCGTGGGGTAGCCCAGCGGACCAGCCGGACCACCGGAGGCGCGGTAGGTCGCGAGGATCCCGTTGCGGACCACCCGGGTGCCGGTCGAGGGCGACCAGTACACGTCGCCGCCCTGGAAGCGCACGTAGGCCCCGCCGGCCGCCGGGGTGTCACCGGTGGTCGGGTAGCCCAGCGGACCGGTCGGACCGCCCGTGGCCAGCCACGTGTCGTGGATGGACCCGAGCACGACCCGCGTGCCGGTCGCCGCGGACCAGTACACCCCGCCGTGCTCGAACCGGACGTAGGAGCCGCCCTTGTCCGCGGTGGCGGTGTTGCTGGTCGTGGGGTAGCCGAGCGGACCGGTCGGCCCGCCCGAGGCGCGGTAGGCGGCGAGGATCCCGTTGCGGACCACCCGGGTGCCGGTCGAGGGCGACCAGTACACGTCGCCGCCCTGGAACCGCACGTAGGCCCCGCCCGGTGCCGGGGTGTCGCTCGTCGTCGGGTAGCCCAACGGCCCGGCCAGACCGCCCGTGCCCAGCCACGTGTCGTGGATGGAGCCGACGACCGCGCGCGCGCCGGTCGCCGCCGACCAGTACACCCCGCCGTTCTGGAACCGGACGTACGTGCCGCGCTTGTCGGGGGTGGCGATGTGGCTGGTGGTCGGGTACCCCAGCGGGCCGGTCGGCCCGCCCGAGGCGCGGTAGGCGGCGAGGATCCCGTTGCGCACCACCCGGATGCCGGTCGACGGTGACCAGTACACGTCGCCGCCCTGGAACCGCACGTAGGCCCCGCCGGCCGCCGGGGTGTCACTGGTCGTCGGGAAGCCCAGCGAGCTGCGCGTCCCGCCCGCGGCGAGCCAGGTGTCGTGGATCCCGCCCAGCACCACCTGCGTGCCGGTGGCCTGCGAGTAGTAGACCCCGCCGCGCTGGAACCGGACGAAGTACCCCTTCCCCTCCGGGGTCTTGGCGTCACTGGTGGTCGGGAAGCCGAGCGCCCCGCCCGCGCCGCCCCACGCCAGCCAGGTCGTCAGGATCGACCCGCGGACGATCTGCGTGCCGGTGGACGGCGACCAGTACACGTCGCCGTGCTCGAAGCTGACGAAGGCACCGGCACCGCCTGCCGCCGGCGCGTCGTCGGAGATCGGCGGGCCGAGCACCGCCGGACCACCGGCGGCGAGGTAGGTGTCGAGGATGGCCCCGCGGACCAGGCGGACCCCGCCCACGGGCGAGTAGTAGAGGCGACCGTACTGGTAGACCTGCCACCGGACGCTGCCGTAGGACTGCTCGCTCCCGACCGGCGAGCCGAGCATCTGGCGCAGACCCGGGTCGCTGGCGTACCGGTCCGCGATCGGCTTC
The DNA here is from genome assembly GCF_054050175.1 of Geodermatophilus sp. SYSU D00697. Taxonomy (NCBI): domain Bacteria; kingdom Bacillati; phylum Actinomycetota; class Actinomycetes; order Geodermatophilales; family Geodermatophilaceae; genus Geodermatophilus; species Geodermatophilus sp. SYSU D00697. Next base: position 6,299 of record NZ_JBJGYV010000020.1, on the reverse strand, counting down.
CAGTTGGCGGACAGCCGCGACGCCACCTGGTTGCGGATCTCGCCGAGCCGGGCGTACCCCTGCGTGCCGGGGCAGGAGGTGCTCCCGACGTCCCGATGGCCGAAGATCGTCGGCAGCGTCACCCGCGTCCCGGCGCTGTACCTGGCGGTCCCCCCGCCCCCGGAGGTCAGCACGGTGGTGCCCCGCGGGTCGACCCCGTGTAGGGAGAACTTCCAGCCGATGACCGCGGCGACCGCGTCCACCGTCGCCTGCGGGACGGTGACGCTCTCGTAGGTGCCCAGCATCGAGACGCCGAAGGTCCCGGTGTTGAAGCCGCCGGCGTGGGCACCGACGACCGGACGGGACAGCCCTCCGTAGCGGCCCTCCCAGAGCCGGCCGAACTTGTCGACGATCACGTTGTAGCCGATGTCGCCCCAGCCCCGGCTGACCGAGTGGTAGCGGTAGATGGAGCGCATGATCGCCGGCACCTGGTCGGCGGTGTAGTTGTTGCTGTCCGCGGTGTGGTGCAGCGTCGCGGCCTTGATCGTGGGGGCGTACTCGGGGTCCCACCCCATGATCGACTCGTCGGCTCCCCACTGGGCCCGCGAGTAGACCGCCGGCATGGCCATCGCCGCGTCGGCGGTGGCCTGGATGTCGGGGCTGCGGAGCGAGCCGTCGGCCGCGCTCTCACCCGGGTCGACCAGGTCCAGCTGCACGTCGGTGGGAGCGGCTCCCGAGCGCGTCACCAGCTCGGCCTCCACGCCCGTGCTGGGCCCGGTCCACAGCGGTGCGGTGCCGCCGCGGACGTCGGCGTCGGCGTCCGCGCCGGGGTCCTGCTCGGCGTCCTCCATGCCGACCTCGGTCCACTCGCCCCACGCACCGGCGCCGTCCTGCACCCGCACCTTGACCACCGTGTCGGTCACCGCCGGGTCGTACCGCCAGGTGACGCCGACCAGGGAGAACTCCGGGACGTCGGTCCTCGTGACCGTCAGCGTGGGCGCGGTGTCCGCGACCCCGGCGACGGGTTCGGAGGTGCCCTCCTGCACGTCGGCCTGGGGGGCGGGGTCCTCGACCGACCCCAGCTCCACCTCCTCGGTGGACGTGGCCACCGGCTCGGCCTCGGGGCCCGGCGACGCGTAGACCGGCAGCACGAGGACGGTGCCGGTGAAGGCGACGAAGGCGAGGGAGCCGGTGAGGAGGCGTCGCACGAGGAGTTGTCCTCCAGGGTTCCGTGGTCCGGCGACCACGGAGGGCCACCGGCTGTCCCCTAGAGCATCGAGGTAGCAGACGGTGACCTTGTGCCCACGACACGCGGTCGTACTGAAACGGCAATCCCACGGCGCACAGGGGTCACACCGCCCTCCCCTGTGGCGGACCGGTCGGTCACCCGGCCGGGGAGCCCGCCGGTGCCGGGTCGAAGGTGCGCATCGCGCGGTGGAGGGCGGCCCGCCACGACCGCATCGGCGGCAGGCCCGCCGCCTGCCACGAGGCCGGGTCAAGGACCGACCAGGCCGGCCGCGGCGCGGGCCGCGGGAATGCGTCGGTGGTGGTGGGCAGCACGCGGGCGGGGTCGGCGCCCAGCTCCTCGAACACCGCCCGGGCCAGTCCGTGCCAGGAGGTGTGCCCGGCGTTGGTGCAGTGCAGCACCGGGGGCAGCGGCTCCTCCCGCGCGCCGGCCGCGACCAGGCCGGCGGCGAGGTCGGCCGACCACGTGGGCGAGCCGACCTGGTCGTCGACCACGCTGACGGTCTCCCGCTCCCGCTCGAGCCGCATCATCGTCCGGACGAAGTTCGTGCCGTGCCGCCCGTACACCCACGCGGTCCGGACGACGGTGGCCTCGCCGCCGGCCGCGGCCACGGCCCGCTCCCCCAGCGCCTTGGACCGCCCGTAGGCGCTGCGCGGGGCGACCGGGGCGTCGACCGGGTAGGGCGCGGTGGCCGTCCCGTCGAAGACGTAGTCGGTGGAGACGTGCACCAGCCGCCCCCGGCCGGCCAGCTCCTCGGCCAGCCAGCCTGGCGCGTACCCGTTGACCACGGTCGCGGTGGCCTCGTCGTCCTCCGCGGCGTCGACCGCGGTGTAGGCGGCCGCGTTGAGCACCACCGCGCGGGAGCCGCGCGACCGGGCGTCGGCCAGCCAGGTCCGGACGGCCGTGCGCAGCTGCCGCTCGTCGGTGAGGTCGACCTCGTGCCGGCCCGCCGCCGTCACGGCGTCCCCGGGCCGCCCGGCGAGGACCGCCAGCAGCTCCCGGCCCAGCTGGCCGTTCGCGCCGGTGACCAGCCAGGCGGTCGTCATGCGTGCGCCGTCGCGGCGGCGGCCTTGAGCGGCTCCCACCACGACCGGTTGTCCCGGTACCACTGCACGGTGAGGGCCAGGCCCTCCTCGAAGGACATCCGCGGGGCGTAGCCGAGCCCGGCGGTCTTGGAGTAGTCGACCGAGTAGCGCAGGTCGTGGCCGCCGCCGCGCGGGTCGACGATGTTCTCCACGTAGCTCCAGTCGCGGCCGGTGGCCTCGAGCAGCTTCTCGGTGAGCTCCCGGTTGGACAGCTCCCGCCCGCCGCCGATGTTGTAGAACTCCCCCGGCCGGCCCTTCTCCAGCACCAGCTGGATGCCCCGGCAGTGGTCGTCGACGAACAGCCAGTCGCGGACGTTGGCGCCCTCGCCGTAGAGCGGCACCTTCTCCCCGTCGAGCAGGTTCGTGACGAACAGCGGGATGACCTTCTCCGGGAAGTGGTACGGGCCGTAGTTGTTGCTGCACCGGGTGATCGAGATGTCGAGCCCGTAGGTCTTCGCGTAGGCGCGGGCGATGAGGTCGCCGCCGGCCTTGGCCGCGGAGTAGGGCGAGTTCGGCTCGAGGACGTGCCCCTCGGTCCAGGACCCCTCGTCGATCGAGCCGTAGACCTCGTCGGTGGAGACGTGCACCACCCGGCCGACGCCGTGCCGCAGCGCGGCCTCGAAGACCTGCTGGGCGCCGAGCACGTTGGTCAGCACGAACTGCGAGGCACCGGAGATGGAGCGGTCGACGTGCGACTCGGCGGCGAAGTTCACGACGACGTCGTGCCCGGGGAGGGCGGCGTCGAGGTCGGCGGCGCTGCAGATGTCACCCCGCACGAACCGGTAGCGCGGGCTGTCGGCCACCGGCGCCAGGTTGGCGAGGTTGCCGGCGTAGGTCAGCGCGTCGAAGACCGTCACCTCGGCGTCCTCGAAGCCGGGGTACCCGCCGGTGAGCAGGGTCCGGACGTAGTGGGAACCGATGAAGCCGGCTCCCCCCGTCACGAGGATGCGCATGCCCCGGGCCTTCCTGTGGTGTGACAACTGCGGTCGGTGAGCACGGTAGTGGCGCAGGCGGCGAACCGTCGGTGTCGGACGGGGTCGTCTCACCCCTTTGGTGGCTAGCATCGCTCGCGCCGCCGCCCGTCGTGGGGCGTGGACGCCGCAGCACGCGGACGCCGCCCGGGGAGCCCGGCGCGCCCATCGGACACCAGTGAGGACGCCGTGACGAGGAAGCACGACAAGCAGGCCGGCAGCGACGGCCGCCCGCTGCCGCCGCGGCTGGACCCCCGTGCTGGTCGGCCCTCCCGCAAGAGCGCCGGGGCCGAGCGTCCGGCGTCCGCCCCCGCCGCGGCCGCGACCGGCCCGGGGCGCAGCGGCCGGCGTGCTGCGGTCGTCACCCGCGTTCTCGTCGGCCTGCTGTCGGTGGCCCTGCTGGGCGGCAGCGGCTGGGGCTGGTACCTGGGCCAGGTGGCCGAGGCCAGCGTCACCCGGACCGACGCGATCCCCTCGACCGGCAACGACGGGGGCGGGTCGGCGCTGAACCTGCTGCTGGTGGGCAGCGACAGCCGCGAGAGCCTGACCCCGGAGCAGGAGAACGAGTTCCACACCGGTGGCTCGAGCGGGCTCAACACCGACACGATGATCCTGGTCCACCTGCCGGCCGACGGTTCCAAGGCCTCCTTCGTCTCGTTCCCGCGCGACTCCTACGTGGCCATCCCCGGCCACGGCAACGACAAGCTCAACGCCGCCTTCGCCTACGGCTACGGCGACGCCCCGGCCGACGCCGACGAGGCGACCAAGCGCTCCTCCGGGTCCCGCCTGCTGGTGCAGACGATCAGCCAGCTCACCGGCCTGCAGATCGACCACTACGCCGAGGTGGACCTGCTCGGCTTCTTCAACCTCAGCTCCGTGGTCGGCGGCGTCGAGGTCAACCTCTGCGCCGCGGTGAACGACACCAAGTACTCCGGTGCGGTGTTCCCCGCCGGCGTCCAGACGATCAGCGGCGCCGACGCCCTCAAGTTCGTCCGCCAGCGCCACGGCCTGCCCCGCGGCGACTTCGACCGGATCGTGCGCCAGCAGGTCTTCATCGCCGGCGTCGTCCGCAAGATCCTCTCCGAGGACACCCTGTTCGACCTCGGCAAGCAGCGGCAGCTGGTCGAGGCGGCGTCGAACTCGCTCACCGTCGACCAGGACCTCGACCTGTTCCAGCTCGCCGAGCAGATGCAGTCGGTGGACCTGGGCAGCGTCGACTTCCAGACCGTCCCGTACGTGGGCGACGACCGCGACGAGCAGGACCGCTACATCCTCCGGCTCGAGGACGTCGACACCCTCCACCGGTTCTTCGCCGACCTGTCGGCCGAGCCGCAGGAGCAGGCCGAGCAGCCGGCGGAGGAGCAGCAGGCCCCGGAGACCGCCGCCCCGGCCGACGTCGCCGTGACCGTCTTCAACGGCTCCGGCACCCCGGGGCTGGCCGGCGAGACCGCGACCGGCCTGCAGGGTGCGGGCTTCACCGTCGCCGGCACCGGCAACGCCGACTCCACCGACTACACGCGGACCGAGGTCCGCTACGCCACGGGCGACGAGGCCCGGGCGCGGGCGCTCCTCCAGGTGGTCCCGGGCGCCAAGGCGACCGTGTCCCCCGACGCTGCGGCAGGCACCGTGCAGCTGGTGCTCGGCTCCGACTTCACCGGGGTCGGCCAGGCGGTCACCCAGCAGCCGGCCGCCGCCGAGGAGCCGGCCACCGAGGGCAAGGACGCGCGCACCGCCGCCGACACGACGTGCATCAACTGATGGGCGACGTCCCGGCCGACCTGCTCACCGCGCGGCTGCGCCGGGACGCCGCCGCGCCGCTGGTCACCGCCTACGACGACGCGACCGGCGAGCGGGTCGAGCTCTCGGCGGCCACCCTCGCCAACTGGGTGGCGAAGACGGCCAACCTGCTCCAGGACGAGTTCGACGTCACCACGGGCAGCACCGTGGCGATCGCGCTGCCGGTGCACTGGCAGACCGCGGCGGTGCTGCTCGGGGTGTGGGCCTGCGGCGCCACGGTGCTCGACACGGCCGCCGAGGACGAGGGACGGCTCGACGACGCCGACGTCGTCCTCGCCGCGCAGGACCGCCTCCCCCCGCTGGAGGAGCAGGACCTCCCCGAGCTGCTGGGCCTCTCCCTGCACCCGCTGGGCATGGGCATGGCCGGGTATGCCGGGCCGGCGCGGGACTTCGCGCTCGAGGTCCGGGCGCACGGCGACGCCTTCACCCCGTGGCAGCGGCCCGACCCCGGCGCCCCCGGGCTGCTGCTCGGCGAGCTCGAGCTGACCCTCGGCGGCCTGGTGGACGCCGCCCGCGAGCTGGCCCGCCGGCTCGGCATCACCGACGGGGACCGGCTGCTCGTCGACGAGCGCACCGCGGCCGAGGCCGGGCCGGTGGCCTGGTTGCTCGCCCCGCTGGCCGCCGGCGCATCGATCGTGCTGGTCCGCTCCGCCGACCCGGCCCGGCTGCCCGCCCGCGCGGCCGACGAACGGGTCACGGCTACGCTCGGCCTGACGATCGACGGCATCCGCGAGCTGGGGCGACCTGCCTGACGCAGCAGTCCCAGCCGCCCGGACGGGACGGTGGACTCCTGCATGGACAAGGTGGTGGGCAGCGCCGTCGAGGCGGTGGCCGACGTGCCCGATGGCGCGGTGCTGGCGGTGGGCGGGTTCGGGTTGTGCGGCATCCCGTACGCGTTGATCGACGCGCTGCTGGAGAAGGGCGCCACGGAGCTGGTGACGATCTCCAACAACTGCGGGGTCGATGACGCCGCACTGGGGGTGTTGCTGTACGCCGGGCGGATCCGCAAGACGATCTCCTCGTTCGTGGGTGGTTCCAAGGAGGTCGCCCGCCGGTACCTGTCCGGGCAGCTGGAGGTGGAGCTGACCCCGCAGGGCACGCTGGCCGAGCGGTTGCGCGCCGGCGGCGCGGGCATCCCGGCGTTCTACACCCCCACCGGCGTGGGCACGATGGTCGCCGATGGCGGCATCCCGGTGCGCTACGACGCCGCCGGCAACGTGG